>CAMZLY010000075.1 GCA_947311825.1 uncultured bacterium | reverse complement strand
TTTTTTGCACCGCCAACAGCTTGATGCAATATCCCCCCAAAATACGCACCAACTAATCTAGGTATAGAAGAACTACCTTTTACAGAGTGCGATATTTCCAACAAACAATCGGCCATCATGTCCGAATAGTAACTGAAATAGTCAATAGCTTCAATATTCTCAGAAGGAGATTTAAGAGTGCTATACTTGCTGTCGCTTATAGTTTTCTGCGATGGCGGTTTGATCTCGGAGAATTTTGAATGTTTTGTTTTCCATAACTTGTTTAAAGATTCTATATCCCCGTATTTATTTGTCAGCCATTGTTGATAAAGGCGCTGATTTGGTAAAGAGTAGTCAACTCCTAAGCTGGCAAGCTGAGGATATATCTTCTTATTCGGTATACCTTTTGGTGGTATCCACCAGTTCCATTCTCCACTCCAGCCAAAAAATAGGACAACGCCTAAAACATTTTTAGAATATGATTGTTCATCAAGAAACTTTGACAATATTCGTAGTCGTTTTTCCGATTCGTGTCGCCATTTTAGTGAAGCATAAGATACTGCTGACATCGGTCGATTACCAAGAGAAACTTTTTGCCCGTTTTCCGCAGTAAGAATCTCTTCCGGGTATTTCTCAAACCAATCTGCCGGAGCAAATAGATGCACATTGAGTAGGAACTTTGCATCGGGATTCATTTTAATAATCTTAGATATTCTGGAATTAAGGTTAGAAAATGAAGAACCTGCTATTTCTGCCGATTTTCCCGACGGGCTTTTTTCTGACCAAGGTAGGGAGCAGGGTATGAAATTAATACCAACTCCTGCACTGGCAAAAAAACTAGATTGATCATCAATAACCTGTTCCGGGTTCCAAGTGGAATTATACATTATCTGCGGGGAAAGTTTCTTGCCGAAAGAATACAAAGCCGGAACACCATTTTCCGTAATTATATGAGTGCCATAATTTTTATCTGTTGTCTTATGTTTGCTAGTTTGAATAGATGCAGAAGTGTGAGGTTTTTCTTCATATATGTTTAAATCAGATTTCATTTCCTTGTATCCCTTTTGTATAATAACTTTACCACTATCTATGGGCATTTTTATTCTTTTAATTGCACTCATGCTAAAATTCTTTAAATAAATGCTACCCTCTCCTTGCATCTGGAATGTAACAAGAACAAATTCATAATTTAACGGAGCTTTAATAAATGCAGTATATTTTTTCCATGTGGACGAGTTGACATAAATATTTTTCTTCCATTCTTTATTTCCACTTTTCCATGTTCTTTTTTCAAAGCCGATACATTTACAATAACAAGAAACATTTCCCTTTATTTTTCCATAAAACTGAATCTTGTATATCTCCTCCGGTTGCACTTTTAAAAAGCCACTCTTCCTAGAAGTGCCACCGGTTATAAATGCTCCACGGGCATTATTTATTAGCGTAAATTTTTGGACTGGATCATACGTTAAAGGTTGTTTGAATGTTTCAGACGTAATATCACCTTTATGCACATCTAAATGCCATTTCTGCGCTACGCCATTTGTTTCATTTCCACTAAAAGAGATATCTGTAGTTTGCATTACATCAGATTTTGCGACCAAGGTATTGACGTTATTTGCGAATAGTCTTGAGCTTTGTAACAACTGCAAAAGAAATATAATTACTAAAATATGTTTTAAGTTCATTGTGGCTTTATTTAAGTTTCTTTATTTATTCTCAATTCTTATTATGTTGCTGTGATAAGCAGGAACGAATGTTGATATATACTGATATTTATCTCCGTTAATCGGGATAGATGTTGTTATTCCTAAACCCAAATCATGAACAGTTACTTTCTTCTGCCCTAAAAGGCTGCTATTTACGCCAATCCTAACCTGTTCATCTTTAGCTGTTTTATTAATTACATATAAGAGAATGCTGTTATCATTCTCTCGATACGGAGTTACATTTATATTTGGTACGTCGCAAATAATGTTTGGTGAAAAGTTGCCAAGTCGAACTATCTGGCTCAAAAGAAAATCAGCATATTTATTCGATGCAACTGTGTCATAATTCTTTTGATCCCACGATGTTCCAAGAATTAATAAATATCCTTTACCAATATTTTTCACCGCAACAGCAATATTGTCGGAATTATTTGTTTCGTTGTTCGTTTCCCAAAAAGCAAGCGGTATCAATTGTTCACCTTCAATAGACCATTTACGTCCAGGCACAATCACATAGTCGTCATCAAACTTTAATTTTGTATTATTACTGATAGGATTAAATAATACTCCAAGTGATTTTTCGAATTTATGATTTTGTAAAATATCACTTTCACTACTTATAACAAATATCCCGCCACTATTTATATACTCCAAAATGATTTGGGCAAATGTATCACTGATGCTTCTTGTGATATCATCAAAAACAACTTTAGCTTTTGTATTATACGTTTCAGGAAAGGAATCAAATATATATTTATCAGAATTTAAGTTGGCGTAACGCAAGAAATTTACCAAACCATAATGACTCATTGCTGGCTTATGTGCGTCACTTACATTCATTGCCGCTAAAGCCTCTGCAGATGAAGAATCTAAACTAAAGGTAAGACTAATCGGATCTGCAATATATTGTGAATTATAAATCATTTCGTAAAACGGTTTTAACCATGCAATATTTTGTGATGCCGGTCGTCCGCTGTACCATTGACAATAATTTGCATCCCAACATTGCATCATAAGCATCCATTGATACGCACGAATCGCATGTTCATAGGTAGGAGGACATTGTCCGGCTTCATCGCCATAGGGCAGATTAAAAGTACGCTTAGTTGACAGCCACTGATAAAAACTCAGGCAATATCGCTCTGATGTTTCATTAAACGGAGCAGCGGGACCATACTCCTGCCCAAGCCGAAGGTAAGTATCCATCGGTCGAGAATTAAGTTGTTGCCACTGGGTGTGATATGCCGTGTTAAAAGTTAGATGCCCATTAAATCCTGCATTGCGTATTGCTTCGACAATATATTTCTGAATATCGGAAACTCTTCGTTGATGATGTTTTATAAATTCATCCATCAATAAGCCTGAATGATCGGCAACTATTATTTCTGCAGTAATATCATTCCAAGAATCAATATCTAAACTGCACTCTTTCTTGATTTGCTTCAAAATGTATTGCGTCTTCATATATTTCAGAAAATGTGGAAGCTCATACTTATCTCCATAAAATAAAACACCTTTACTTCCGCAACCACCATAAGTTCCGCACCCGCCAAGTCCATAATTGGCATTAATGCTTATTACCGCAGGATAATCTTTCACAAATTCGGCAACTCGAGCGTAATGCTCAACAATAGACGTTTTATAAAGAGGATCAAAATAATCAACATTTCCTGTTGTTTGCCCTGAATCCGAACGTACCGTATGTGCAACTTTACTATTAAGCCATGCGGGAATAAACCGACTATAACACTGATTCCTAACAGCAATATTAAGTCCGGCTTTACTAATCTTAGAAAACTGTTTTTCCCATTTAGAGAAATCATACAGGTCTTTCTCCGGATTTATATCATTCCATTGCATATGAATTTTTATTGCGTCATACCCAAGTCTCTTTATGCGCTCAAGCTCCATTATACTTTCGTGTCCACCCGCAATCATTGTCCAATAGAAGTTATTAGATGGTTTTTCTTTCGGCATCAACCCTAGAAGACTGCTTTTTGCATGGCAAATATTATCATCACTTGTCAGGCTTAGAAAAACCGGTCCGGGCAGTATGTCATCATTCGGTAGTTCTATATTTGCAGATGCAAAACCAAAGGAATCTTTGTTAGTAATATTAACACTCTTTAAGGAAATTAATTTATGAGGTTTGTTTATCTGTATCTTTCTTTTCTCAGAATAATTATTTTTATTAGGCTTCCATAAATATATACTGCAGGTTACGTCACTTCCTTGTCTGAATGTTGGTCTATCAGTTGTTATAAGCCCTAACTCAGTTTGTCTAGGTTCGGTTAATGTAAGTCCGACTAAGGTGAACTTACTTTTATTATCAGGCTTACATACAATAATTTTATCAATAATCTTATCAGGATACGGATTAATATATGATGTAGTATAAATTGCTTTCCATGCCATATTTTTGCTTTTGGGAATACGATATATGCCGGCATACGGAAAAGCCGGAGGTCCCCACCATGTTCGTATAGGTCCACGTTTCTGCCACATAGAACCGTCATAAGTGCCGCAATTCCATCCCAAATTACAGAAAACGGGAATAGTGCTGCCGTCCTTATAAACAATTAGATAGGTAGCAACCCAGTCCTTGTTGTCTTCAGGACTATCAGCGTAATGGGCAAAGTTTAATGCACCTGCTTTATGATTAATTAATATAGCAAATGAGTTCAATTTCTGGTTTAAAGTTATTGGAGACACTACAAATGGTATATTATTAAGAACATTAGTTGTTCCGATTTTAAGCTTAAAACTCGCTTCCCACTCAGTCTGTTTTAAAACGTTATTGAAAACAGATACCAAGCTGAATTCACTATCACTAGTACTTTGAGAAACTTTGGATGAATAGCTTACTTGCGGAGAAAACTCAGCGACATCATTTAGTACAGAGCCTTCAAGATAGATATTACTAATAGTCGCTTTATTATCATGCCCTGTAGTTATCGTGAAAAATAAAATATGCGACGCTGTACAGTGAGTAAACTGTAGCCCTTTTCTCTTCTGCCAGCGATTTAATGTGTCATCAAGATTAATTGTACGCATTTTTTTTGCCGATGGTGCATATTGCTTATCCCATAATATAGCTGATTCAGTTTGCATAGTCTCATAACTACCCAGCTCCATCAGGTCAATTTTTATTGCACCTACAGCATCTAATTTAAGTTGAAGATTTCTAACATTTAATGGTGCTCTAACGCCAAAAACTAACTTTCCTTTATTGGATAATTCGTATATTCCTGCACCAGCTACTTCGGTCTCTTCCGAATATATGAGCGTTAAGTTATTGGTTGCCGGTAGTTTCTGGCGTTGTGAATAAGTTATATCCATTTTAAATCCCTCGTTGCTTGCATTATTTTTTGTATATAGTTGAGCTGAAAAGGAAGTTGAGCTGAAAATAATTGTAACGATTAGGATTATGTATGGCATTACCTGATAACCTCGCACATTTTAAAATGTTACCGATGTGATTTATTGAAACAAATCTATACTTAGCTATTATAAATATACGACAGCTATTAAACTCGGCTCAATTGAGCCGAGTTTAAT
>CAMZLY010000074.1 GCA_947311825.1 uncultured bacterium | reverse complement strand
GTTTATATTATGAAAAGTTTTGAAGAATTAGATTGTTGGAAAGCTTGCAGAGAGCTTAGAATATTTATCGCTAAGAATATTCTTCCTGTGTTGCCTCGTTATGAGAAATATCGACTAGGAGATCAAATGTTGAGAGCAGCTAGATCCACAACGGCAAATATTGCTGAAGGATATGGTCGGTTTCATTATCTTGATAATGCTAAATTTTGTTCAAATAGTCGTGGCTCATTGTATGAGGTCGCTGACCATCTTATTACAGCACACGATGAAAGTTTTATTAATGATGAACTATAGAGGCACTTGCAAAACTATCTGCGGGCACTTTTTGATTTTATGCGGCATATTCTGCTTTTTCGCAATTTTACAGACCCTACGGGTATGCTCAATTGCTCAAAAGACTAAGTCTATTGCCATGCAAAGATGGTGACATGCACAGGCTATTGTGGAATATTTACATTCTGACTCCGCCTTTGGCTACGATGCGGTAGTCTTCGTTCTACGCTTCGCTCCGAACGAAGACTGGTAGAGGTGTGGGGGCTCGAACCCCAGACCCGCTGATTAAGAGTCAGCTGCTCTACCAACTGAGCTACACCTCCAAGGGGATCCGGGATTTCCGGATTGTTGTATTGAATGGAGCGAGCGAAGGGATTCGAACCCTCGACAACCACCTTGGCAAGGTGGAGCTCTACCACTGAGCTACACTCGCATGTCTTCCAATCTGTAATACGCAACGTACTGTACTGAAATTTTAAATCATTGCAATATTTTTTTTATCATTTTTTAATTTTATTCGATTGAGGTGCCCACAGATAGTTTTGTAAGAGGCTCTATTATGACAAAGTAATGGGAGCGAGTGGAGGCACTTGGTTCTATTCTTTTAATGAAGTTATCGCTACAAAGTACTTTTAAATCTTTGGTTGCGGTGTTGGGGGATATATTTAATATTTTTATGATTTCACTACGTGTAAGTTTTTTGTACTTGATAAATAGCTCGCGTAGACGGTCTTGTCGTCGGATTGGAGAGCGTCCCCAAGTTAGCATTGTTTCAATTTTGTCGTCTGATAATGGGGTTTGTTGTGGAATGATTATGGGAGGATGGTTGTTGGTTGGTTGTTGAAGGTTGGATGCAGGGAGTTGATTGTTATTTGTTGGTATTTGTTTGTTTGAAGTTGTTTTAATTTTTTGCTCTGGTATTTGGAACTTCATGTCTAGGTCGTTGATGTTGTAGAATAGTTTGTCTGAGTGCATAAGACGCATGCGCTCTAGTACATTTTTTAGTTCTCGTACGTTGCCTGGCCAGCTATAATTTTTTAGTGTCTTTTTTAAATCTTCAGATATGGCGGCATGGGTTCCTACTTTACGGCCAATATCGAGGAAATGACGAGATAGTTGTAATATATCATCTGACCGTTCGCGTAATGGTGGTAGATGTATGAGTAGCCGTTCTAGCCGATACATAAGGTCTTGTCTAAATTGTCCGTTTTGTGAAAGTTGTGATAAATTTGCATTAGTGGCAGCGATTACTCGGCATTTTGTTTTGTATGTGTTGGAACTGCCTACGCCGCGTATTTCGCCGGTTTCCAGTACACGTAGCAAGGATACCTGCAGGCGTGGTGAAATGTCGCCTATTTCGTCGAGAAATATTACGCCTTTGCCAGCTGACTCAAACAGTCCTTTAGTGGTTTTGTTGGCACCGGTAAAAGCTCCGCGTTCGTAGCCGAATAGTTCTGATTCTAGTAGCGTTTCTGTAATAGAGCTGCAGTTTACGGGAATAAATGGCTGCTTGCGGTGGTTTGAAGTGGCGTGGATGGCACGTGCAACTACTTCTTTGCCGGTACCTGTTTCACCAGTGATTAGTATTGGCGCATCAAGGTTGGCGAATTTTTGTATTGTGTCTCGTATTTCTTTTGTTGCTTTACTGTTACCAATAATAGTGTTTAGTCCGGTTATTGGTTGGAGCTGCTTTGGGGTAGGGATGATTGTATTTATTGAGGTAATATTGTTTTTTTGGTTTATTTTACTTTTTTTGTTTGTGATTCTACCTGCCGCTTGGGTTAGGTTAACGATATCTCCGTGTGACAGTTCGTTGGAAAGTTGCATCTCGAAGTCAAGTCTACCATTTGCCTTATTTAATTCTATTGATTGTAGTAGAGACGAGAAATGTATGGAGGCCTGTCTTGTATTATTTTCAAGCATTTCTGTTCGTGCAACAAAAAAGTCATCTAGGTAGTGAATATTTCCACGATTATTTCTTATTCCAATGAGGTGGCGAGCTGCTTCCGAGTTACCGGATGCAAGTTCGGCACGAATGAGGCAGAATGCATCAAATGTATTTCCTAGAATATGGTTCAGGTTTGATTTGGCGTTTATGCGAGCAAGTTGCAGGGCTTCTTCGTTCTTTTTTAAAAGGAGGCATTTTATGATGTCTGACCAATTTGGGCGACTATTCGGAGTTGTGGTGTCGGGATAAACAGGTGTTTTTCCGCTAGAGCTGTTGTGCATTAACTTTATAAGTGCTTGATAGCCTCGCAGAGGGATGCGAGTTAGGTCGAGTCTTAGTCGTGAATTGGTAACTATTTTGGGAAGGAATGTTGATGCTTCTTGAATGTTACCGCTTTCTACTGCATTTACAAATTGAATCATAGTGATTTTTTCCATGGGAAAATTATCATTACATTGCCAGGTTAGTGTTTTTATTTGATTTCTACTTTCAATATTTTTTCCTTGTTGAGCTAGAAAAAGTGCTAGTTCCCAGATATAGAATTTTCGTCTAGGTGAATGTTCGGGGATGAAGGTTATGATTTCTCGTAGTATTTTTTCACAGTTGTTCTTATTGCCGCGGGCATTGGCTATTAGTGATTCTGCAAAGAGGACATAGCTTCTAATGGCAGGATGGGTGGTATCTGTAATAACTGATTTTGCACGGTGAATAATTGCTTCTGCTTCCGATAGGCGGTCGATACGGACTGAAAGTTCTGCCCAGCTGGTGAGCATTAAGAGCATTAATTCAGGATCGGAGTCTTTTTGATCAATATTTTCGGCGGTTTTAATAGCATCACGGGCAAGTCTTTTGCCGAGTAGGCTTTCTTGCATCATGCGGACAGCTTTGCGGAGCTCTTTTTGCGGTGATGTGGTGTGAGTTGCTATATCAAGTATAGGAATGTCGGTTGTGATATAGCGGTCGACGATGGGGTCGCGTTGTTTTGATTTCATTTTTTGTTCCTTTTTTGTGGTCGCAGGGTCGTCGTCCCTGCTGTACTGGTTAATTTCAAGTACAGCACCGGCTATGACGGTGCGGGCGACGATTAAAATATCCCAACCCGCCTGCAACGCTATGCTCACTTGCGCGAGCAAGCGTAGCATTGCGGGCAGGTCGTAATCCAACATCGTCGTCCAGAATCATCAACCCTCTTCAGTTTTTTATACGTTTTCATGACATTTTTTGACAGTACCGAGTTTTGTAGTCAGTATGGGGGCATTATGCGGTTATTAATGGCTGGTGTCAAGAGGGATAGCGTGGAATGGGGGGTGTTCATTTAAGTGCAAATTTAATCCCACAATCTTTTTTTGCTTTCTTTGGTAGGGCAAACACATCTGAATTTAGATATTTAGATGCGTTTGCCCTGCGTTTTTTGGCGGCTATATATTTTTTTGGCATGATTATTGCGAAGTATTTAAACTTATTAGCTACATGAGTGTGTGGCAAAAGTTATTTTTGTGATTTTGAAAATCTTTGTTGATTAAGAGATATGGTTATGGCATTATCTACAAATTGAAAAAACTGGATAAAAATGCATTTTAAAAATGACGTTTAGGAGATTTATAGAAATGAAGAATATTTTTGTGTCTGTATTGTGTGTTAGTATGTTGTCTGTTTCTATGATTTTTGCTTCTTCTTCTCAGGTAACAGAGTTGCAGAAAAAAATTGAAGCTTTAAAGGTTGAGGATTCTGAAGTGTCATTACAATTAAGCAAGGTTACTAAATTATATACAGAGAGTAACAAAAAGATTCAGCTTGATCGAAAAGAGTTGCGTAAAGGTAAATTTATTACTAATAGGTATGACAAAACGGATGTTGATAAGGAAACGGCAGATTTGATTGATAAGTGTATGGAAGCAGAGAAACAATATGCTGAACTTAAGAAAGCACTTGATGAGCATTTAGCTAATTCTAAAGCAGGAATTGCCAAGGCTGAAAAATACGATAAGGCTATAGCTAATTTTAAGAAAGAAAAAGATTCACTTAGTGACGTAATAAAAAAACGTGCAGAATTGTTGCAGCAAAAGAAAAAGATTACTGATGAATTGAGTGCTGCAGGCAAAGAGTTGTTGATGTTGACCAAGAAAATTGAAGTTCAAAATATATAAAACAAGGTACTTGTGATTTTTTGTGGAGTTTGAGAATAGCAAATGAATATTAAATAAGGCGGTTTACTTATGCGGAAAATAAAATATATAAGTGTAATTCTGGTGTTTATCATTATGGGGGTATCCGGTAATATTGTTTATGGTGCAAGACAGCCGCAGGGGCTTAATTGGGCGGCACTTGATGCATCTTCGAATGTAGTGGTTCATGGTGAATTATTAGTAAAGTTTAAACATAGCACTACTGTAGTTAATGCCGCTGGAGTAGATTCTTTTGCCGCAACAGCTAATGCTGTTAATTCTAGCATTGGTGCTAAGATGAAGACGCGATTCAAGAATATTGGATGGGAACAAGTTTCGTTGCCGGCCGGTATGTCGCTTAAAGATGCTGCCGAGTTATATAAAAACAATCCTAATGTAGAAATAGTTGAGCCTAATTATGTTTTGCGTGCGTATGCGACTCCAAATGATCCTCGCTATGGCGAGTTGTGGGGGATGGAGCGAATCAATGCACCAGAGGCATGGGATGTTACTACCGGTTCTACTAATGTTGTAGTTGCTGTTATTGATACGGGGATTAGATTTACACATGAAGATCTTGCCGGAAATATTTGGGTAAATCCAGGAGAGAGTGGTTTAGATGGTGGTGGTAATGATAAGCGTACTAATGGGGTTGATGATGATGGTAACGGATATATTGATGACTGGCATGGTTGGGATTTTGTGGATAATGATAATGATCCTACCGATGAAATTCCTATTGGTACGCATGGGCATGGGCATGGTTCGCATGTTGCAGGCTCTATAGGAGGTGTTGGCAATAATGGGGTTGGGGTAGCTGGCGTTAACTGGAATGTAAGAATTGTGCCATTAAGATTTCTTGGTACTTATGGCGGATCTACGGCTGATGCAATTTCGGCAATTCTTTATGCGGCTCATTTAAATCAGTATATAAAATTGACCAGCAATAGTTGGGGCGGAGGTGGTTTCGATCAGGCGTTAAAAGATGCAATTAATTTTTCCGGTGATGCCGGTCAGTTGTTTGTTGCGGCGGCAGGTAATGGCGGTAATGATGGGGTTGGCGATAATAATGATACAATTCCGGCTTATCCTGCCAGTTATGATTGTTCTAATATTATTTCAGTTGCTGCAATAAATAGTGGTGGAAATTTAACATCTTTTTCGAATTTCGGCAAGACGAGTGTTGATATTGCTGCCCCGGGTTTTAATATTCTTAGTTGCGGAATTGATTCTGATGGTCAGTATGTAACCATGAGCGGTACCTCAATGGCAACCCCTTATGTTTCAGGTGTTGCTGCTTTGCTGTGGTCTTTGGATCCGAATCTTTCGTGGCAGGATATACGTGATGCAATATTAAATAATGCCAGACCTAATGCTGCATTGATTGATAAAGTGGCAACGGACGGAGAACTTGATGCGTATGCCAGTTTTATTCCTGTAACTCCTGATGATAATTATTTTGCTTCAGGCGAGCCGTCAATCGGACCTTATCTTCCAACAAAAACTTATAAAATCAATAATTTTTCTACTACTGCGGTTAATTGGAATATTACGGCAGGCGAGTCGTGGCTGATAACTCCTGGGGTGATTACTATTCCAGCACTTAGTTCTACAAGTATTGTTTTTTCCATTGATCAGTCGGTAGCTACAACGTTGGCGACAGGTATTTATACTGATGATATATCGTTTTCTAATACGACAACAGGAGTGGGAAGTACTACTAGGCATGTGGTTTTAAAAATAGGAAATAATTATAAAGTGGTTTCAGCTGTTTACAATTGGATTGATCCTGTGGCGAATGGTCATCAAGTATTATCAATGTCCGGTGGACGTTCTGTTGCTAAGCCTATACCATTTAATTTTAATTGTTATTCCAATAATTATTCTGCAGTTTATGTGGCTTCTGGTGGGATTGCCGGATTTACAGATAACGGATTGAACACTTCTGATAATGGAGTTATTCCGTTACCGGAACTCCCCAACAATATTTTAGCACCAATGTGGGACGATTTAACAGGTGGCAGTATGTATATAGGAACAGAGGGAATAGCACCACTCCGAAAACTCGTTATGAGTTGGATTAACGTATATCATGCTAATGATCCAAGTATTAAATATTCATTTCAGGCGATTATTAATGAGATGCCATATATGATTGATGTTAATGATATTATATTTCAATATAAACAGGTAAGTCAGGATGATGAACCGCTTGGTGGTGGTCGTAGTGCTACCATAGGTATTGAAAATGATGAAGGTTTGCTTGGTCGTACATACTCAATGAATGGTTCGACATTATTGGCGAATAAACAAGCTCTATTATTTACTATGAATAATGTGGTTGATACTGATGCTCCAGTTGGTAAAGTAACGGTTTTAAGCCATGTCGCAGATAGCGTTAAATTTGACATTAGATTTAATGAGATTGTGGAAGGCCTTGAACTTAGTGATTTGGTTTTGTCCGGTAATGCTGCCGGGGCTGTTATTGACTCCGTTTCAGGTAGTGGGGAGCGTTATGTGGTAACTGTTAGTTTTGGTAGCGGACTTGGCTCTGTTGGTATTGGAGTAAAAGCGAGTGCTGTGATTGACTTGGCTGGAAATCCAAATGCGGCTGTTAATCAGGGATACTACATTATCCCAATGGCAGATACCGTATTTAGTGATAGTATGACTGTTAGCTCTAATGACTGGACCGTTTCAACTGGAAATATTGGTATTTATATGCTTGGCGGTTGGGAATGGGGCACGCCGACCGGCATGGAAGGTCCTGGAGATGGTAATAATTGTTGGGGTACAATATTGGATGGAGTATATTCCAATAATATGAATTCTTGGCTGGAAAGTCCTACAGTTCATGTAACAGACAATCCAATTATTGAATTTGATTTATGGTATGCAATTGGAACTGATTATGATTTTGGTTACGTTGAAGTTAATGCTGGGCTTGGTTGGGAAAATGTATTACCTTCCACAAATTATACTGGGTTCTCGTCAGGATGGCATCAAGAACAAATTGAACTTGATCCCGCAAAATTTGCAAATAAAGACATAAAAGTAAGGTTTCGTTTTACATCGGATGAGTCGTTTACTTATGGTGGTATGTATGTGCGTAATTTTTCGGTAAAAAGTCAGTATGATTCTGGGGTATGGATAAATTCTATTTCGCCGACAAATATGGCGGTTAATTCATCGGCTAATATTACTACAGTTGCTTATAATATGACAACAACAACCTACCATAATGTTACTGCTATGTTGGGTGCCGTAGCAGGTGTGCATATAAATGGAAGTGGCAAAACGTTATATGGTACAATGGTACCTGGGCAGCTTGTGACAGGAACTCCGGTAGTATCTGTAACAGCCGGTGCCGCAGAAGAATTTGTGACGGACTCTGTTGAATTGTCACATGCGGTTTCTACATCTGAAGGTGATTGGTTTAACAATTCGATAGTATTGGGCATTACCGGTATTGCCGCTTTGCCGACTAATGCAATTACGGCAGAGAGTTTGTCGGGTGTTACCAATTGGCTTGGAAACTATCTTTTAGGAAATGGAGATGAAAATTCTTCACTTGTTCAGCTGATTTATGCAGGGGCGGACGGTACAAATAATCCAGCAGGTTTGGATGGTTCTGCTACCGGTGATGATGTTATTTTATATCAAAAAACGGCTTTATCGCCAGATGGAAGATTTGGCTCAGGAGCTGTAACGGCCGATTCTGGTAAATTTATCGTAGATTTTATTCATAACCTTCCGGTCGGTGCTTCAGTTTTTGCTCGTGCATGGGCTGGTAATGAGTATGTTACGGCAACTGCGTATGGTGATTCAGGTCTAAAACAGATTGTTGCCGGTAGTTCACAAATGCTAGATTTTGGTAGTTGGCAGGTAGGTATTCCTACTGGATGTAGCAGAGATAGCAATGGTGACACTGTTCCTGACGGTTGGTATGTTGAATTTGGCGGTGACCCTAATGCTGCTATAGTTCCGTTATCGCCGGAGTGGACAGCAGAAGCTGTTGCTGGTGGTTATGGAGCTAACAGTGGGGAAATGGCATATCCGGAAGCCGTTGCTGCATGGTTGGGATATGTGTTTGTTGCTGATACCAGAAATGACCGTATTCAGGTATGGAATAGTGATTTAAGTACTAATTTATGGGAAATTGGTAGTTTTGGTACAGGAACCAGTGAACTCAATTGGCCGGCAGGATTAGTTGTAAATGAAACTACTAAACAGTTGATTGTTGCTGATATGGGTAATGATAGAATTGTTGTATATAATATTGATCCTATAAATGGCAATCTTACATCGGCATTCACATTTGGTGCAACCGGTAGCGGTAGTGGTGAGTTTAATAAACCGCGTGGGGTTGCTTTGGATGCGGCTGATAATATTTATGTTGCAGATCAGGCCAATAATCGCATACAAATATTTGATAATACTGGTGGGTATTTGCGGGAAATCGGCAGTTTAAGTGCACAGCCGGTAAGTGTTGCGCTTGATTCATTAGATAAAATTTATGTTTTATTTAGTTCTATTGCTACGGTTAATGTTTATCAGAATAATGGAACATTTTCCGCAAGTTTTGGTGGTCAGGGGAGTGGTGATGGGCAGTTTAGTCAGCCAGCTGATATAAAAATTGGTATCGGCGACCGAATTTATGTTGTTGATAAGAGTAACCATCGTGTAGAAATACTTGATTCGTTATATAATTATCTTGCTGAATATGGTGTGCAAGGGGTTGCTGAAGGTGAATTGAAATATCCGCAGGGGATGTGTATTGCCGATGATGGTGGGCTTTATGTCGCTGATACCTGGAATCATAGAGTTCAATCACTTGGTTTTATCCTTGATGCTGATGGCGATGGTATGGATGATTTATGGGAAGATTCTAATGGACTTGATAGTAGTGATCCTAATGATTGGGCGTATGACCATGATGGTGACGGCTTATCCAATATAGGTGAATATAGAGTTGGTACAGATCCGCAAATCAAAGATACTAACGGTAATGGTATATGGGATGGTGCGGAGGTGGGGATGTGCGAAGATCCGCTTGGTCCGTTCGACGGCGTGGTAATCAACAATGTATGGCTTGGTGGCAATCATTCGCTATCATGGAATGGTGATTCTGGTGCAGTTTATGATGTTGAAATGGCGACTGATTTGATTAATACTAATTGGACAGTAAAAGATACGGTTATATCAGGTGTTGATGGTACATTAGGTTGGACAAATCCGGCTTCCTTGTCGGGGCCGTTATATTATTATCGGGTTATAAGGAAATAGCTTGCCCGCCTAACTGCGAAGCTGTTGGCTGGGTGAATGGTTGTTTGTGCGAGAATTTGAGATATATTAAGCGTTTTTTGGCTCATAGAGCCAACGCTACAAGTTTTGTGCGAGAATGTGAGTTTAAGATTAAGCGTTTTTGGCTCGTAGAGCCAACGCTGCAAGATTTGTGAATGAATAAGTAGTGCGATTGCGATGGAATGTTTATGTACGCATAATGCACGCATTATAAGAGGTTGAGTGTAGGTGTAGGTTATTGGAAATAAGGGATGATTGTGCGTAAGATGTTGTTATTACGTGTGTTGAATAAATAATAGATAGTTGGCACGGTGATTGCGATTATTGATTGCAGATAGAAGTTATTTGTTACTAGTTACTAGTTTTTGTAGTGTTGGTTGTCTCGACCAAGAGTTATTAGGAAATAAAAAGTACGTATATGATAAGGAAAAGAAAATGAATAAGCAGTTTAGAGGTTATATGATTTTTGGTGTGGCGATGGTTATGACGTTGACGGTGGCTCGTGTAGTTATGGCGGGGGAAGAGGTGCAGGGTGATAAGGCTGCAACAATAGAAATACCAAATGATATAAACGAGCTAAATGTCCTAGAGTCCAAATTAATGTCTGAGTCAAAAACGGTTTCAGCTGAGTTATTTAAAGTTCTTACCAGTATGAGAATGGAAAAATCTAAGATTGTGAAAAATGATCCGGAAATTAAGGCTTTAAATGAAGAAATCAGTAAGTTGCGGGCAAAAGTTGAAAAGCTTACCATAGAAAAAAGTAAAGATATGGGCGGATGGGTAAAAAGGCGCGAAGAGCTTGCAGATAAATATGACGCTTTACGTAAGGAGTTGTTTGCGATAAAAGAAAAAAGGATTTCTTTGGGAAAAAAAGCCACGGCAAAATGATTTACTGACCCATCCTTCGCGCTTCGCTTGCTACGGAGGGCATGGCAAAATGATTAAAAATAAAAATAGTGGCAAAATGATTTTGAAATATTAACTAATAAAAAAGGAAGAGTAATTATGAAAAACATAAAGAAAACTGGTAATATGTTCGGTCGTCATGGCTGGGGTGTGGTTATGGCGTTGTTGTTGATGCCGGTGTTAGCTTTTGGGCAATTTAAAACTTATATGGTTACAGGTGGGAATGGTACGGTATCACCTGCTGGATTACAGACTGCTCAGTTTTTTCCTATAGTTGCAACACCGGATGCTGGGTATGAGTTTGTTGATTGGGGTGCTACACCACGTGACTCTGTAATAGGTGTTAAAACAAGTACTAATACGTATGTGGTTTTATCAAATAGCGATTCTAATGATATTTTTGTAGTTACTGCCAACTTTCAGCCAATTCAGCCGGTTTTAACAGCAAATCATACCGGTAATGGAAGTATAACCGTTGCCGGCACTCCTAATTCAACCACTTATACGGCAACTTATAACGAAAATGTTGAGTTAATTGCCGTACCTGATGCTGATGGCCTATTTTCCCATTGGAGTGGTGGTATTAGTGGTGTTGATGCGACAACAAATATTGTTATGACTTCTGATATGACTGTTTCTGCTAATTTTTATAGACCATCCTTTAATCTTGTAATATATTCACAGAACAGTGATGGTGAAATTGTAGGTGATCTGGTGCCGGGGATTGGGGTACATTCATATCCTTATAATAGTTATCTTTCGTCTAAAATTGAACATGCTGAATATATAATTAATCCTGAAAAACGCGCTTATGAGAATGGGTATATTGGTACAGGAAGTGCTCCTGCATCAGGAAACCTGGATACCGGTTCCTTCGCAATAACAAATGATTCTACGGTAACATTTAATTGGCGCACTGATTATCGGGTAAAAGTTACGGTTATAAGCTCTAATAATAACTCTCATATAACACGTTCTCCGGCTGGTTGGAGTTATGTAGGTGATGATAGCTCAAAATGGCATGAAGTAGGCACAACTTTGCAGTTGGAAGCATTTGAGGGCGGGGGTGAGACTTTTCAAGGTTGGAGCGGTGCAGGAGTGCCGCCGGGAGCTGCCGCAGATAAAATTATTAACGTACTTGTTAATGATGCGAAGGACATTACTGCGTTATTTGACAAAGTAATTGCTGATAGTGATAAAGATGGCTTGCCGGACTTGTGGGAGGCAGCATATGGCTTGGATTCTACAGACCCCACGGGAGATAATGGTGCATACGGGGATCCTGATAATGATGGACTAAACAACATTACTGAATATAATATTTCGCATGTTGTTATTACCAATGCGAGTATGGTGGATGTAGAGGCAAGTCCAATTAATGCCGATAGTGATGGTGATGGTATGGATGATGGTTATGAATATAATTATATTTTAAATAATTCTGATGGTAGTGCCGGTACAAATGTGGTATCTGGTGGTGACGGAGTTCAATTTAACGCATTGGCGGTTGTAAATAGGCACGGTGTATATTCAGAAAGTGGAAACCCGGATGGTGATTATCATTGGAGTACAAACAGCGGCTATGAAATGTCGGAAGCACCGCTAATAAGCGGGTTGATAAATATTGAAGAATATACTGGTCCGGATGGTGAATTACCTGGAGAATGGCCTCTGATAGCTTATGGAACTATTACTAAGCCAGTTGCCCGTTATACGCCAAGAATTGAAGATACCGGCGATCAGAGTCGTTCGGATAAAACAGATTCAGAAAGTTATGGCAGTGATTCTTCAGGGGATGGTTTTGATGATGGATTTGAATACGACTGGGATCGTTGGCAGAGGTTACATAGCGGCGAGATCAGCAGGGTTTATGTTTTAACAAATGGTGTTGCTGTTACCAATTTTGTTGCACCGTGGCCTGCTGAACGGCATTTTAATCCGGCAGTAGGAGCTAGTGAAAATGCACAGGCTGATAATGATTTGATTTACGATCCCGTGACGGGGAAAATTGGTGATTGGTTGACAGATGCCATGGAGTATAATGCATGGCAGGATTCTGTTTCTCCACTTGATCGCAGAGTTTATCCCGAGCGTAGACGTTGTACAAATCCATTTTTATGGGACACGGATGGTGACCGTATGCCTGATGGCTGGGAAATGGCATTTGGTTATGACCCGTGGAGTCAAATCACATATGGGCATCTCGTACCTGATGGTGATGAAAATCCTGATTATGACTGGTATGCAAATGATGGGTCAAATAAACATTATAATGTATATCTTGCACATGGATTTAATCCTAAAACAGGGTATTGGTATAATAATTATATCCCTAATTCAACGGATAAGGTGAATACCGAAGAGTTTGTTAATTATGAGGAGCTTATTGGTCGACGTGGTTATGCGGCAATAGTTCCATTTGATCCTGATGATATTTCAACAATGCCTAATTCAGTTGATTCTGACAATGATGGCATTTGGGATGGATGGGAGCTTTATGTTAATTTGGATGGTAAAGATGCCACTGATGCATCTCATGATGAAGATAATACCAAGAGTTTTGATAATCCTCCAACAACAAAGAAAGACGGTTTGACGTGTTTTGAGGAATTTAACAGTTTTGCAACATCTTCTACAAATTTTCCCAGCCTTGAGCATGTTGTTGGATGGTACAATAAGTCGCAGCCAACTGACCCGTGGGATGTTGATACTGATGGTGATCAGATTTGGGATGGTGAAGAGAAACTGACATTCAATAATGGTGAGCAAACATTTGAAAATGGTGGATTAACCCCAACAACTGCTGATACTGACCAAGATCATATGCCGGATGGTTGGGAGGCATATTATGCTGGTATTTATGATGCTGATAACGCTATGACAAATATTATTCATTATGAAAAGGATGGTAATAATATAACAGTTACTAATGTAACACATTGGTTTGGAGGAGTTTCTGGAACTCTAAAAGATGCAAGCGGGGATGCTGATGGTGATGGTTTATTAAATTATCAAGAATATATGATAGGTTCGGTTCCTATGTGGCAATATTTATATAATAATGGTGATCCTGCTTGGGTTAATTTCACAGTAAGTGATGATCCGTTTGACTTCTTTAATGAAAATTTGTCAAATGGTGGAGAGTGGTTTACAGGACCAGGAGGACGTCGTCCACATGAAGGAGATAATGTTTATAAAATAGGACCTGAGTGGCATAAGATACCTTGGAATTTTATTACAGCTGCTGAGCCACTGCCAGGTCTAATAATGTATTCAACTGCAGATCCTACATCAGTAGATACTGATAGTGATGATATGGATGATTATTGGGAAGTATTTCATGGGTTAAATCCGCTTTACGGGTTAGTTGATATTGTGTATAGTAAAACGGTTGGCGGTTTTTCTGGATCCTTTCCACATATAGATCAGAATAAAAATCCTATTTCTGGTGTTCCTGATTTGAAACTTTATCCTTGGGTTTCGGGACATCCCTCAATAGATGTTGATCAGGATGAAATTCCAAATATTTATGAGTCGGCACAACCTAATGGAACAGTTCCACATTACCATACTGACCCAAGCCCTGAATGGATTACCGATACAAGTTTGCCAGAGAGTTGGGTAAATAGTCAATATTGGCTTGGTGGATTTTATGATAATGAATATTGGTATTGGGATCAAAATGTTCTAGATCTACTTGCAGCTCCACCTCATTATATTTATTCGTTTGAGATTGAGGAGGGGTTTGATACAGACAATGATAATCTTGCCGATCATGCTGAATTAGTAGGTGGACCGATAAGCCCAGGGGTTACTGATCCTTTGGAAAGTCAGACTCCGATAAAGAGACGTGCTCTTTATTTGGATGGAAATTCTGCAGCAAGGATGATGGCACCTGTTTCGCATAAAAAAACTGCTGATATGCGTACATTTACCATAGAAAGCTGGGTTCTTCCTGTAAATCCTGCTTCGGGATCTGAGCAGATTATTGTGGAACGAGCAGGGTTATTCCCAGAAGGAAATCAACAAAGTGGTTCAGGGATAACATTACGTCGTAACTGTGTATTGGGTATTGATAAGGATGGTCATCCATTTGCGGGATATGACGGGGCTGGAGAAAGTAGTATTTTTGTTGATATTAAAGCTCCTTCAGATGTCACTTTGGTCGCTAATGAGTGGACTCACTTGTCGGCTACTTATGGTGGTGATTATCAGTCTGATGGACAATGGGTAGGTATACTCAAATTGTTTGTTAATGGAGAGATAGTTGCTGCGACGCCATCATCAATTATTCCACAGACAGATTGGTATGGTTCGGAAGGTAGTGGCTTGTCTATTGGTATACTTGTACCTATGGTAGTTACGGTAGGTGCCGGTGATAATAATCCTGCCGGATGGGTTGATGGTGCAAGTATTTTAACTGGGCCAGCTGCTGGAGGAGCACATACTGCTCCTGATCTACACAGTAGATTTACCGGTTGGGTTGATCAGGTACATCTTTGGAATGGTGAACGTGAAGACGGTGATATTCGCTCTAGTATGACGCATCGTTATACAAGAAAAGAAGTTGCAGCATCAATAACAAATGTGCTATCGCCTCAGATGCGTTATGTATTTTCATTTGATGATTTGCCGGATCCTGATCATAGCCCTATTGCTCCTGATGGATTTAGTTTGCTTAACGGGCGACCTGCAGGTTATATCTCGATTCCTTGGTGGGCAAGTGCGGCAGATAAAAGTACTGTTTATACAGATTATATGTATGTGCCTTGGATTGACAATTTAGCTGGGCATGGTGCAGCAAGTCCTGCATTGGATTCTATTATAACGGCAACATCAGTAGTTGTTACTAATGTTGTTGGCTCTAATAATGTTGTAACAACTAGTTATGTTGTTGAATATCCCAATACTAGCAATCCTTACAGAATGATATATGTTACTGGAACAAGGTCGTGCGGAGAACGCCACCCCCACCTGAAGGGACCTTTAACTTCGTATGGAGGTACAGCTATTTATCCTGATTTGTTGCCGCTTGGCAATGCCCAGGCTGATGAGGATGTTGTATTATGGGATGGTGGCGGTCTTGGTACTGCCCCATTTGATACTGATGGTGATGGTATTGATGATGACTGGGAGACTAGGTATGGATTTGATCCATTTGACGGAAGTGCTACTGGCGGTGCTTATGATGATCCTGATGAAGATGGATTAATAAATTTATATGAATACTTTGCTTGGAAGAATAACAGTATACCTCTTAATCCTTGGCTGTTTAGTTCAACAACGAATGGAATTAGTGATTATTATCGCCTTTCGGCCTCAAATTCACTAACAATTGGTGAATTATATGATGATACGGATAATCTACCTGATGGTTGGGAATCTGGCTATACAGGCTTAGATCGTTATTACTACAATCGTACTGCTGATACTGATGGTGATGGCTGGAACAATCAGTCGGAGTATCTTGCTGGTACTGACCCTACGAATTATCGAAATCGTCCTGTTATAAGACGTATAAGTGGTTTATTGAAGTTTAATGGAGCTATATATAATCAGAAACCTGGAATGTACCAAGTGTTAGCATATAAATCTAAAGATATGAACAGTGAGCCTTTTGCTTTGAAAACTAAATTTTACGGTAATCTCATTACGTTTGATAGTAGAGATTCAATAGGGGTGCCGGGTGATTCAATATATTTATTTGCATATATTTCTAATGAAGAGTATGAGGCATTTAAACCAGGATTCCCGTATGCTATAGCCGGACCGTTTAATATGACTTATGGTGATGTTGAGGATGTTGAGTTGAATATAAAAGTTCAGAGTAATATTCCATATTATCCTTCATTTAGCTGGATACAACCGAATAATCTGCCGGCTGCACTTGTTACCATAAGAAATGATGATACAGGAGTGGATGTGTTACAAAAATGGGTTAATTCAGATAGAAGTTGGCATTTGACTCAATTAATAACGAATAATTTAGTATTCCAGGAGCATAGTTCTGAGTTGTTTTTCTGTTCGCAGGATTATTATGAAGCCACTAGCCTTACCGCTACCAATTATGAATTCGGGTTGCCGCCTGCAAATTATTCATGGAAAGCGACTTATGGTAGTTCGCAGTATGATCAAGTAATAACTAACGGAAATATTCATATTCCAATATGGTCACTACCAAGTTTGAATATTATTTCACCTAAAAATGGTGATGTTGTTGTTCATCAGGTTTTCCAGTTCAGTTGGAATGCTGCATTAAATAACAGAATACCAAGGTTCGAGATACAGTACTGGCCGGAAGGTGCGGCTTGGGTAAACCAGAAAGTTATTGCAGCTCCATTTCAGGATGCAGCTGGAAATTATACTATTAAGATGCCGCTGGCGGTTGATACTCGTAGTTTGTTCGGTTCCGGCGGATTTGTTAACGGTAACTTTAATTGGCGTGTACGTCCGGTGCAGAATAATGGTTCAGCAGGTTCTTGGACACCAACGGAAACATTTGCTTTGGATATTGAGAATGTAACAAACAATGTGCCGTTAACTCCTACAATAAAGGGAAATATAATGTATTATGGACGTTCTTCTACCGATAATATCGTTGTTAGTGCATATCGTGCATTAAAAACCTCGACAATGGAGGATGGTCGTATAGTTGTGACAAACTCATTAAGCTCATTTACAATTACTGGACTACAAGATGCTAAATATTATTTGGTTGCGTATATTGATCTTAATGATAATCATTCAGCTGACGAATGGGAACCACAGGGTATTTATAGAGATCCTAGCCTTGGGAGTAGATATGAATTTAGGGCTGATATCTATAATGTAGGTGTGGTTGATTTATCTGCTAATGATTTGGTTACAGATGTTAGTATTTTGATTCGTGATCATGATACTGATAATAATAACGTGCCTGATGGTTGGGATTGGGAAGGTCGTCCAGTTTCGCTTCAGGGAGATGGTGATTTTGTTACATTAGCTTCTGATGTTGATGGTGATGGGGTAATGCTGGTTGATGAATATGGTTATGATTCTAATCCATATAGTTCTGATACTGATGGTGATGGCTTGTCTGATGCAATAGAAATTGCATTTGGTACTGGGCTTAAGAGTGATGATAGTGATGGTGATGGCGTTGGCGATTTAATGGAAATTGCAGCCGGGTCAAGTCCTGTTAATAGTAATGAGGTAAGTGAAGTTTTCATTACCGATATCGCATTAGGCACTAACGGTGAGCCTGTTATTAAATGGGGTACTTTTAGTAATTCTCAGTCAGTTGATCTCAATTATGTACTAGAACGTAGTGCTGATTTTGTCAATTGGACTGAGGTAGGTTCAGTTGTCAGTTATGGTGATACAACAGCACCTGTAAGTGTTAGTGATGGTGCTAGTCAATTCAAAGGCTTCTATCGTTTAAGGGTGAACGTTAAATAACTAATAGTGAACAGTGAATAGTTAATAGCTGGTCTGCATTGCTAAGTAAAGCATTGCAGGCTGGGTATGGATATGGGGATGTTTGACAGGACTATTTAATGACAGAATTATTTAATGACAGAATTATTTAATGACAGGACTATTTAATGACAGAATTATTTAATGACAGAATTATTTAATGACAGAATTATTTAATGACAGGACTATTTAATGAGAGAATTATTTTTATATAATTTATATAGTTGAGCCAGTAAGTTCTATTTCATTAGCAATTATAAATCCCCATTTTGTAAGCGTCGTATGCTTGTAAATGTGTATTGCAACAGGGGGGTAGTCGCAAGTCCGCAAGGAAGAAGGCGTCAGAGTATCAGTCTTCGCTTACGCTACCCTGTCCGCAATGTGCACTACAGCCCAACTGCCTAATCTAGGATGAAATAACATTTATTGGGTTGCCGCTAATATATGCAGATAGGCTGCTTATAACGGTTTCTATTAGGCGCTTACGTGCGGCGTAGGTTGCCCAAGCTATGTGTGGTGTAATTATGCAGTTTTTTGCTGATAGTAGTGGATTGTTTCCTTTGGGTGGTTCTTCGGTTAATACATCTAATCCGGCACCGGCAATAATGTCATTGTTTAATGCATCAGCAAGTGCAGCTTCATCTATTAATCCGCCGCGCCCGGTATTGATTAGAAATGCATCTTTTTTCATTTTATTTAGACTGTCTGAGTTAATTATTTTTTCGGTTTCGGTAGTAAGTGGACAGTGTAGTGTTATTATGTCTGATTGTTTAAATATTTCATCTAAACCTACAATAGTTATATTGCTAGCTGCTTGTGGTGTTCTTGTATGTACTAGGATTTTCATGTCAAATGCATGTGCGATTTTTGCTACTGCTTTACCTATAGCACCAAATCCTATTATGCCCATAGTTTTGCTTGCTATTTCTGTTAGAGGAGTTTCTGTGAAGCAGAAGTCGATATGTTGTGCCCATTTTCCTTTACGGCATGAGTTACTGTGTTTCGCTACCTGATTGGTAGACTCTAGTAGCAGAGCAAATACGGCCTGTGCAACGGATGCAGTACTGTATGCCGGAACATTGGTTACGGTTATACCTCGTTCTATTGCTGCGGGTATATCTACTGCATTAGTGCCGGTTGAGAGTAGTCCGATATATTTTGTGTTGGGTAGGGCATTAATTATTTTTCTATCAAGAATAGTCTTATTGGTTAGTACTATCTCACAATCTATTGCGCACGGTATGATATTGTCGGGTTCTGTACGGTCATGTACAGTTAGATTGCCGAATTCTTCTAAGTCTTTCCAACTTAGATCGCTGGGGTTAGTTGTGTATCCGTCTAGTATTACAATATTCATAGTTACCAGCTTAGCCAGGCGGTAATAGTGTTATATATATTCATAACATATTCGTGAATAGATACCCATGCATCTTTACCCAATCCTACCATTAGACCTGCAAATGTTGCCCGTGCATAGAAGTCATCGCTTATAAAAAGAAGATAGATAAATGAATAACCTGGTACTAGTAGTGCTAAAATACCATGCAGAATATTATCGTTAAATGCTTTAAGAACAATTAGGACGTGAAAGGCAACAACGACTAGTGGTGCATAGGTTGCCATTATTTCTCTTTGAGTATTGTTGAGCCAGAACTCTTTGTACCTAATAAAAAACATGAGTGTCCCGAGTCCTAGAAAAAGCCCCCAGGCAATGATGTGCTGACCGATGGTGAAATCTTTTTTTTGTTTTATTGGCTTTGGTGGTTTGAAGTAGGATGCCATTTCAGACTCTTTGCCGCCTTCTACCGGCATCTCTTTTTTCTTGAGTCTTAATTTATTAATAGGTTTTAGTTCATCTTTATTTTTAGTAAGGTCAAGTTTTGCTCCGCATGATTTACAGGTTGCATAATCTTCATCTATAAATTCTGAGATTGCTGAGATTGCATCACATTTAGAACATTTTACATTAATGTCAGCCATAATTATTTGCCTTTTTTCTGTCTGTTTTATCTTTTGTGTAACTGATTGTTAGCAGTGTTACAATTAGTATTAGGGCTAGATTGATCATTTAAGAATTCTTTCTATAGTTGCTATTAAAAGTTCTTGGTTAATGGGTTTTTGTGCAAACCACCATTTGTTGTTTGTCATATAGTCGCGTACATAGGTTCTTGAGAAGCCGGACATGATAATGATAGAAGCTTCTGGATTAATTTTTATGATTTCATTATATAGATATTTTCCATCTTTCTTTGGCATTACGAGGTCTATAATCACAACATCAAAACTTTTTGGCTTCTCTTTATATATTTTAAGTGCTGTTTCGGTATCAATAGCGGAATGAACTGTATTGCCGACATTTTTAAGTGCAATATTTATTTCTTCAAGAGTTTTTTGGTTGTTATCGACAATAAGCAGAGTTGATTTATTATTGCTTCTATGATGTTTTTCTTCATTGGTTGCTTTATTATTAAGTGGTAGAAATAACCTAACGCTGGTTCCCAAGCCTTCTTTTGATTGTATTTTGATATCACCGCCATAATTCTGTGTGAATGTTTTTACTATGGTTAATCCGAGTCCCATACCGTAGCTTTTATCTTTGGTGGAGAAAAAAGGATCGCAAGCCTGTGAAAGGACGTTTTTATTCATGCCGGAACCAGTATCACGGATGCGAAGTACCGCATGATTATTGTAAGCGGAATCTTTTGATTTTGTAATATCAATACTAATAACCCCGCCATCAGGCATTGCATCAATGGCATTTCTAAATATATTTAAAATGCAATCTAAAAGAATTGCCTCATTTACAAGTACTGATACATTGGTATGGCGATGTTTTTGTTTAAACTCCAGTTTATCGTTATTAAAACTTATTTTACTTTGCTTAATAGCTGTTTTTATAACTGTATTAAGATCAACGGCTTCTAGATGTTGGCTATAGTGATTGGTTGCCAGTCTTGATACACTTATTAGACGACTAGTCATACCTCTGGCTTGTTTTGCAGTATTAATAATGCTGGTTGCCTCTTCGTAGGCTCGTGTTCGCGGGATTACCAAGTCTGTTATTGCTGTTGCATGAGTAGATATTATTTTTAACCAGTTAATGAAGTCATTTGCTATACCACCAGCCATAGCACCAATAGCTTTTATTTTTTGCTCATTCCATAGTTTCTTATCATGAAGAGTCATTTTTGTGACATCACGAAAACGTAAAGCAATTCCGGTAACTATATTGTGATCTGATTTAACTGGTGTGAAAACAGCATTTACTACTATTTGTTTTTTTGTGGAACTGATAAATATTGCCCGCGTTAGTATTATTGGTTGTGTATTATTAAAGGATTTTATAGATGGAATACTAATATTTTGCCTATTGTCATTGTCAATGAAGTGTAAAATATCAGTAGCTGGTTTATTTATAATTTTGGATGTTGACAAGTGTATCATTTTGCGTGCGGCGGGATTGATATAGCGGATAATACCCTGACCATCCATTGCTATAACGGCATCAATTATATTTGTTAAAATGGCTTTTGGCCAATCTGTTTTTTTTTGATTATTCTGCATAATGGTTTATATATTTTTTCTTTAATTATCAAGGTTACTCCACGCTCAATATTATATTTCCTATTTTATCAAGTTCTGTCAATAACTTATTTACTTTAGGATCACTGTTTTCGGGGAGGGGATGTGCAATATTCCAATTATAATAATCTGATTTTACTTGTTTCAGGTTGTTAGCAATTATAATATCTTCCCCTTTCATTAACCGTAATTTATCAGCATATTTCAACTGTTTTGCATTTGTTGCGGCATCACGTTTTTTGGTAAGGTCTTTAACTTTCTGCCAATAGTCATGATACTCTTTTTTGTTTATTGCATATTTTCTGGCATGAGGATTGTCGCTCCTAAGTTCTTTTGCTTTTTGTTTTTTGATTGTTGCTATTTCTGCCGTAAGCTGTGCTTGTTTAACATAGAGATGTTCTAGCTCTTTGCTTAAATTATTTATATCGCTATTGTGAAATAGAAGATATTTGGGGTTTATTAGGATTATATCTGATGATGATTGTTTGAAAGGACGGCACACTGCTATAGAACCTTTTTTCGTTTGTGTGATTTTTACTATATTTAATGCTGTTCCCGGTGAAAGATGTCCTAAAAATTTTCCTTTGCGAGTATAATATGAGGCTTTAGATGACGAAACAATACCCCAGCGTGCAGTATTTTGAATGGTGCTGGTTTTGCTTGTGTTGTTTGGATTGGTTTGAATGTCATCATCTTTTATTGATGTTAAATTCTCTGTGGTATTGTCGCTAAGTTGTTCTGCTTCTAAATCACCACCACCTGAATTGTCTGTAAATGATGTGATCATAGCAGCAAGTTGTCCGAAATCTAGCTGTTTGTTTAGTTTGTCGCGGGTAAGTTTTGTGAGAGCCCGTTGTTTATTTTTGTCGGTGGGAACGAGGAAAATAATGGTTGAAATGCCTATTATTCCTACAAAGATATAACGTAAAAAGAAGGAAATCCATGCGTTCATTATATTATTCTTTCAGTGTAAGTTGTTTGTTAGTGTTATTGGTAGTGGCGGAAGTCCGTATGATTGTTTTCTGATATTTAAGTGCTGGAATACCGTAGTTATTCATGATTTCTATATTTGCAGAGTTTAGTTCGTTTTTATCGAGCACAAAGTCAATGTCTACTGCTTGTAGTGTAATTCTTCTTAATCCGCCATCTTCGTGGACAATTCTGAAAACATCAGCCATATTATTTATTGGTCTGGAGTTGACTGCGGTAATGATACGGTTTGCATATCCCTGGTAGCTGACATTAATGGCATGTGGTAAAATTTTTGCGAGAATAACTAGGCGTTGCCCTTTTTTTGATGAGATCATATTACGTGTCTGATAATATTGAACTAGTCTTGCACTAATTCTGTTTTGCCATTCAGAGCCATACGATTGTAGATATCGACCGGTAAGTTCACGTATAACAAGACCGCCCTGAACGAGATATTCAGGTCGTTCTCCCGTTGTGTTTTCAGGGATGAGTGATGTGTAGTCTTCTATATGTGTTAGCGATAGTTGAACCTCCATTTTTCTGCCTTGACGAATGAGTTTTACGGGGATCGTTTCGCCGGGGATGTGATGCCCTTTTATAATGTAGGTGAAATTAAGGCGTCCAAACTCGGGGTCATCATAGAATCCTAAGCTGTCAATTTTATGATTATCCATTTCTATAATGACGTCATTTTTCTTAAAAATTTTGGAGGCTTCATATTCAGGATCGCATCGTAATATTTCTATTCCTATATTTGTATGCGGTGCTCCAAGAAAAGCCCTTTTCGTTGGATCAATTAATGGCATCCACATAAATCCACCCATAGAAAAGCCTGTATATTTTTCCTGTTTAGTATCTTCTAAGAACCTTTTTATAACAGGATAGGGGATCATATAACCTGTCCTAGTTGAATCGCTGTAACTAATCATTAGTCCGGCAAGGAGTTTACCTTTCATTACCGGTGCACCTTCACCATTAACGTTTAAGTCGGTTAATAGTTGGAAGCTAAGTGAAGCGAAGCCAGAGTTTGGTAATGAGGACATGCTTATTTTTATCAATTGGGCTTTGCTTTGCTGTATTTGATATGTGTTGTCGAATTGTAGTATTGTTAAATCAGATTTTAGTTTTATTTCTGCGAGTAGTTGTTGTGGCTGTTGCGGCCAGTTGTCTGGAGGGTTAATTACCTGTATAATGGCTAAATCAACTTGTGGGTCAGCTATAAGAACCTTTGCTCTAATTTTTTTTCCACGTTGTTCTTGTCTAAGCTCAATTAGGTTACTATTGCGAACCAGGTGCTCCGTTGTTAGAATTTTTCCGTTTCCTATATTGATTCCGTAACCATATCTTGCCGTTGGAGAAGTCTTTTGCCATGGATATGTAGTATAATAGTCTTGAATAGTTGTTATTACTTGAAAAATATTATTATTTATCTGACGGGAATTTGTATTAGTTTCTGCATACGTCATGTTGAATGCTCCTAGTATGAGGAACAATATTGGTAGTTTAATTATTTGGTATAGTTTCATTATTTTAATTTTAAGCTGAGATTTTCAGGTGAAGAAACTCCATACGCATTAAGAATTTCTTCATTCGCTTTATCTGCTATGCGTGCATCTAAAATCAATGTGTCATCTGTGTTAGCAAAGGTAAAAACATCGTAAGATTTGGTACGCTGTTCTATTATTTTCTTAACATCATTAAGGTTTCTTATTTTTTTCCCGTTTATATGGGTTACAATGCCATTCTTAAAATGCGTTGAATATGTGTTGACTGGATGTGGTAAGATATTAATTAGCACAACAAATTCATCGACATCACGATATAGATTATCGGGCTTGGCAAATTGAGAATAGTAAAACAGTTGCCGGGTATTGAAACTGTTTGAACCACCTATTGACTTTAATAGTTCTTTTGTCAGGGGGGCGAAAACCAGTCCTCCATAGATATAGTAGTATGGTTTTTCGTCATATATATTGCTGTAATTGAAAGGGTCTTTTGGGTTTGTAAGTGGCACTTCCTGTTTGATCATATTGCCATTACGCCAGATGGAAAAAATGATTGATTCTCCCCACTGTTTACGTTCAATAATTTCGTGAAAGTCAACTGCGTTGCCGTTGAGTTTAATAGTGCCGTCATTGGCTATATCATAGCCATCAATAGCGGTTAAAACATCTTTGGGTTTTAAATTATTGGCTGCAGAACCAAAGGGATCAATCCGCGACACGGTAATGCCTGATGTCGATTTATTTAGCCTTAAATCTTTTCGTAATGCGTTATTTCGTGTTTCTAAAATAGCTATACCTAGTTCGGGGTATCCGTTGACAGTGCCATCTGATACATCCTTAAGAAAATGCTTTATAACCGGTAGAGAAATACCATAACCAAGGCCATCAGCCCCGGTAATTCCCTGAAAAGCTACTCCTGCGACAAGGTTGTTGTAGAATATTGGACCACCGCTGTTACCGGGGTTGATGGCTGCATCTACTTGCATTACTAGATGCTGGTCTCTGCCGCTATGTGAAAATGTGCTGTAGTCGATACGTGATACTACGCCGCGTGTAACAGAGATTCTGTTACCTCCCATAGGGTAGCCGATAACTGCAACATCATCATTGAGTTCAGGCATTGCATCTGCAAATGAAAGGGGCGGGGTGGAGTCAAAGAAGCCCGGAGTATCAACAGATAGAATTGCCAAATCACAAGCATGAGATACAAATTCTACTTTTGCCATGTGGCGTCTTGAGTAACCATCTTTTTGTACTTGCAAAAATTTTGCATCAGATACAACATGTGCATTTGTCAATATCCTGCGTCCTGAAATAACAAATCCTGTTCCTGTTCCGCCACGAATCGATGTGGGTTGCCATGGTTGAAGATAGTTATATCCTTGTGTCCTTACGAAGATTTTAACAACGCTTTGGCGTAACAGTGTTGGATTTAACGGCACATGACGACGTTTCTCGGCATTTACCGAGATTACTATGCTTAGAAAAATAGCAATTATTATATGTTTTTTCTTTGATTTCATGATTTCAGACTGCATACTACAGTGTATTAGTAAGTTAATCACGAAAAAAATGGACTCTTTATGGGACTAAATGACAGAGATTATATGCGGGAACCTATTTCTGTACCTAAAAAGAAGGTGAAAAAGGTTAGTTTTATTGATAAACTACGCTTTTTATTATGGAGAATTAGGCAGAAAAAATAGTTTTATTTTTCAAACTCAAATGAGTATTGATCAAGACCTAGTTCATTGCGCATGGTGATTATCTGTTCCTGTAATTCCGAATTAACCGGTACCCCTTTATCTTTACGGTCTAGCCAAGCGAGGTATTCTTTTTCGCCGCAGGTATAAATACGGTCAGAATCTGGTGCTTTACGTGAGTTTCTTAATTGCCGCAAAATATCTCCGGTAGTCTTTTTGAATGAATCAACATCAGTAAAGGATTCAATATCAATTGCCATAAAGAAATGTCCTAGTTTATATGGAACTTTTTTGCCATCGTCAAAACCGGCTAGTTCTTTCATAAATGAGCCTTGTTGAAGAGCTGAGGAAAGAATTTCTACCACAGTAGCGTAACCGTATCCTTTATAGCCGCCGGATTCTTCGCCAATTCCGCCAACAGGAACCAGTGCTGCCTCACCAGCAATTAAATCCTTCAAAACTTCTTTGGCATCAGTTTTCGTGTTTCCATTATTATCAATCACCCAGCCTGCAGGAAGTTCTTTACCATCACGGGCATATTTTTCTATTTTGCCACGCTGTGATATAGATGTTGCGTAATCGTTGGTGAATACAAAATCTTCATCAGTTGGCATAGCAAAAACCAGAGGGTTTGTTCCCAACATATTTTCTACGCCAAAGGTAGGGGCAATTGATGGTCTTGCATTGGTGCAACTCATGCCGATCATTCCGTTTTCACAGGCCATCATGGGATAGTAGGCGGCGATTCCATAGTGTGTGGAGTTACGGATCACAACTACACCTATACCATATTTTTTTGCTTTTTCAATTGCCATCTCCATGCAACGATATGAGGCAACCATGCCCATTCCGTGATGACCGTCCACGACGGCAGTGGCCATGCGGTCACGCACTATTTCTACTTCAGTAACTGGTAATTGAATTTTATCACGTACTATACGATCGTAGTAAATAGGTTTAAGTCGACCGATACCGTGAGAATCTATACCACGTTTATCTGAGGTGATAAGAACGTCGGCACATAGTGCAGCCTCGTCTGGCGGAACGCCTATACCAATGAATACATCTTTCATAAAGTTTTCCATAATGTCGAAAGAAACCCAAACTATCTCATTGTTCATAATTACCTCATTTCAGTTATCAGTTATTAGTTATCAGTTATTTAAGTTCGAATTACTTTTTCAATAGAGCGTTGGTTATATCTGCTAAGTTTCTGGCGAGAAAATATACGCTTCTTCGTAACCTCGTCGCTTTCGGATCATAGAGCCGACACTACAAAAAATATTGAAAATTTTTTACTCAAAAAAATAATATATAGTGTAATAATAATCATTTTCGTAATATGATAGCAAGAGTTTAAAAAAGAACATGAAAAGGAGTATTTAATATGAGTAGAGATTTTATACATGAAAATTTTATGCTAGAGACAAAATGGGCAGAAAAACTTTATCATGAGTATGCTGAAAACATGCCCATTATTGATTATCACTGCCATTTAAAGCCAGAGGAGGTGCTTGAAGATAAGTGTTGGGATAATATAACGCAGATATGGTTGTATGGTGACCATTATAAGTGGCGGACAATGCGTTCTAACGGAGTTGCTGAGCATTTTTGTACAGGGGAAGCGACTGATAGAGAAAAGTTTGATAAATTTGCCGAAACTATGCCGTATTTGCTTCGCAACCCGATGTATCATTGGTCACATCTTGAGTTGACTAGGTATTTTGGGATTGGTGATTTATTGCTGTCGCCTGATACTGCTGATGAGATATGGGAGCGAACCAAGGAGCGTTTGTCAACTCCTGAATTCTCTGCCAGAGGTTTAATGAAATCCAGCAATGTTGAATATGTCTGTACGACTGATGATCCTGTTGATGATTTGGCATCTCATAAAGGTGTGGCAGCAGATCAAAGTTTTGATATTAAGATGCTACCAACATGGCGACCGGACAAGGGGATGGCGGTTGAAAATGGTGGATTGTTTAATTCGTGGGTCGATACGCTTGCTGAACGTGCTGATATTGATATAACTGATTATAAATCATATCTGGAAGCAATGCTTAATAGGCATGATTATTTTCATGAAAATGGCTGCCGGTTGTCTGATCATGGTTTGGAAACCGTTCTAGCAGATGAATGTACGGCTATTGAGATGGCTCGAATTTTTGATAGTGTGCGTGGTGGCGAGGAACTGTCGGCAACGGATATTGCAAAGTTTAAGTCTGGTATGATGTTGGAGTTTGGAAGGATGGACGCAGAAAAAGGATGGGTTCAGCAAATTCATTATGGAGCATTGAGAAATAATAATACAGCAATGTTCAATAGTAATGGACCTGATATTGGTTTTGATAGTATTGGTGATTTACCGATAGCAACTGCATTATCGAAGTTTTTGGATCGACTCAATCAGGATAGTATGTTGCCTAAGACCATTATTTACACCTTAAATCCTCGTGATAATGAGGTGCTTGCATCTATGATTGGTAATTTTCAAGGTGATGGTATCCCAGGGAAAATACAGTTTGGCAGCGGTTGGTGGGTTAATGATCAAAAGGATGGAATGGAGCGCCAGATGGAAGCATTATCACAGATGGGGTTGTTGAGTCGTTTTGTTGGTATGCTTACTGATAGTCGTTCGTTTTTATCATATACACGGCATGAATATTTCCGGCGTATTCTTTGCAATATTCTCGGCAATGATATGAAAGCCGGTCTTATTCCTGAAGATTTCAATATGGTAGGGCAGATGGTTAAGGATATCTGCTATAATAATGCAAAGAAATATTTTGGGGTGTAGGGAACATCTGACAGATCGGTCATATCTGACTGATCTGTTTTGTTGTCACAAAAAAGCCTGTACATTATTGCTAATGTACAGGTTTTTTGTTTAGTAACTTTTAACTTCTTTTTTAGTTTTTGCCGCGACCTTTAACACCTTTAGTATCTTTGGTTATGGCTCTGGCTTTGCTTTTCGGGCGAAGTGCACGAACAGCTTTTCCTGCCTGCCACATTTCTGAATTACCTATAACTGCTAATTCTTTATCCAGTTTTTCTTTGTAGTTTTTGCCACCGCATGAGCGAATTACACGTGCAGTTTCTTTTCCGTCTTTAACGCTTTTGTAAAGATCTTTGAAAACTGGAAGAGTAGCTTTTTTGAATTTCTTTCTCCAGTCAAGTGCACCGCGTTGTGCTGTTGCCGAACAGTTTGCAAACATCCAGTCCATACCATTCTCGTCAACAAGTCTGATGAGGCTCTGGGTAAGTTCTTCAACAGTTTCGTTAAATGCTTCACTTGGCGAATGTCCATTCTTGCGAAGGACATCATATTGTGCTTCCATTACGCCTGCAAGAGCTCCCATAAGTATTCCACGTTCACCAGTAAGGTCACTATATACTTCATTCTGGAAAGTGGTTGGGAATAGATAGCCTGAACCGATAGCAATACCAACAGCCAAGCATCGTTCTTCTGCACGACCTGTTGCATCTTGTTCAACAGCGTAGCTAGAGTTGATGCCACAACCATCAAGGAAGTTTCTGCGAACTGATGTGCCTGAACCTTTTGGGGCAACCAGAATTACATCTACATCTTCTGGCGGGATAACCTTTGTCTGTTCTTTATATACAATAGAGAAGCCGTGGCTGAAATATAGTGCATCGCCAGGATTTAAGTTCTTTTTGATGGTAGGCCATATAACACGTTGTGCCGCATCTGTTACTAATACCTGAATGATTGTTGCTTTTTGACATGCTTCATCAATATCAAATAAAGTTTCCCCTGGAATCCATCCGTCTTTTTTTGCACGGTTCCAGTCTTTTGTGAACTGTTTTGACTGACCGATAATAACCTTGAATCCCTGATCTTTCATGTTCAGTGCCTGAGCAGGTCCCTGTACTCCATATCCAATTACAGCGATTGTTTCGCCTTTTAGGATTTTTTTAGCCTTAGCAACCGAGAACTCTTTACGAGTAACAACTTCTTCTGTAGTACCGCCAAAATCAATTTTAGCCATAATATTTCTCCTGTTTAGTTAGTTTTCTTATTAAAAATACAAGCGTATTCTAAGTATTTATCAGTTATCGTCAAGTTTTATATGATAAATGTTTTATATTACTCTTTCTTTTACAACGTATTTAGTGCTAAATAGTGATGAAACATACAATAAAATTATAATTAAGCAATAATAAAAACTATAAGATACTTGCTGTTTTTTGGAGATTAATATGATTGATGGAAAAGAAAAAAAAGATAAACCTGTGCGGGCACTGTGTATGCTTTCCGGTGGATTGGATAGTCAGCTTGCCATTTGTGTATTACGAGATCAGGGCATTGAAGTTGAAGCGGTTGTTTTTGATAGTCCGTTTTTTGAAACAGGTGCAGCAATAAAAGCGGCAAAGGCATTGGGAGTTAAGTTGCATATAGAAGATTTAACTGATGAAATTCTTGAATTATTAAAAGACCCACCGCATGGATTCGGTAAATGTATGAATCCTTGTATTGATTGCCATGCACGGATGATGCAGAGGTGTCATGAAATGTTAGCAGAGATTGATGCAAGTTTTATTGCTACCGGAGAAGTTTTGTCGCAGCGTCCAATGTCACAGAATCGACAAAGTTTATCAGTTGTAGCAAAAGAGTCTGGATGTGCTGATATTGTGTTACGTCCATTATCGGCCAAATTGCTTGATCCCACCAAGCCGGAAATTGACGGCTTGGTTGATCGCGAACGGTTGTTGGGGCTGAGTGGTCGTGGCAGAAAACCTCAGTTTGAGTTGGCTAAAAAGTTTGGGATTATAGATTATCCATCGCCGGCGGGTGGTTGTCGCCTTACAGAACCAAACTTTTCTCAACGATTAGCGGAGCTTATAAAATATGATGGGATGGAAGTCAGGGATATTGAGCTATTACGTATTGGCCGTCATTTTAGATTGAAAGATGATGTTAAGCTTATTGTTGGGCGCAACGCCAAAGATAATGCACAACTTGAAGCTGTTGCATTAAAAGATGATATTATTCTTACTGTAGATGATATTCCTGGCCCAATTGCCTTGTTACCTGCAAGGGCTAGTGAAGAAGATGTTAAAATATCAGCCGAAATATGTGCACGTTACTGTGATTCTGTGCCTGATGAATATGTGAAGATAAGAATTGTGAAATCAGGCGGTACAGAATACTTAAAAGTATTTCCGAAAAGTCAGGTAGAAATAGAGACTGTTAGAGTGTAGTAATGGTGGTAAATATATTCGTGAACAGAGCAGAGCACCGTTTTACGGTATGTAGAGAATGGGATAGGGTACTGTTATTGTATGTTCTGTAAAAGAAATCGGGCTGAAAGTCCAAAGCATTTATTCTCAGGGTTGTCACTCTGAGTTAAATTGCACAGGACTTACAGCCCTAAAATGAAGCATAAACAGAACCAGACAATTGAATGTATTTTTTGTAGACTATTTTTGCAGAAGGCTAAATAGAAAATATGCCATAGTTGCAATGGTTGCTATTGCAATAATTGTCCACATCACATACCCCAATAGACCTTTCTTTTTACGTTTGTTGAATACTTTTGTGTTTGTTGTGTTAGAGCTTGCCGGTAATTTAATTGTTACTTGTGGGGCTTCACCATCCTGAACAATAGGGGTATACGGGTCAATATCATCACCGTCAAAAAGGACATCAATATTACCTACAGTAATTGTATCTTTAGGGCTTAGTTGGTGTTCTTTAATTTCAACACTATTGAGGCAGGTTCCGTTAGTGGAACCGAGATCTCGTATGGTGAATTTCCGACCACTTCTGATGATTGCACAGTGTTTACTTGACACTGATTCATCTTTTAAAACGATAAGGTTGTCTGGTGCACGTCCAAAGACTATCTCATCACGATCAATATCTATTCGTGTTCCTTTGCGCTCGCCTGATAATATTTTTATAAATGCCATTAGGTTATCTCCTCATTAAAATGTGGCTATAAAGATGAGATAAATACGATAAAGTGTCAATCTTTATTCACTTATTTGGTGATTAAACAAAATTAATAAAAATAATAAAAATATATATTGCAATTGTTTGAGAGGTTCTATAGTATCCGCTTTTCAAATTATGTGTACCCGTGGCTCAATTGGATAGAGTTCCTGACTACGAATCAGGAGGTTACAGGTTCGAGTCCTGTCGGGTACGCCATTTAACATTTTCATTATGTCTGAATAGATCGTTTTGGCGTCATATTTTTATCAGCTTAAATTGCATCAATAATTGCGTTAAATGTTTGGCTTGGGCGCATGGCTGCTTCAGCAAGTTTTTCATCCTGTAGATAATACCCCCCCAGATCAACTGGCGAGCCTTGGGTATTAATCAGCTCTCCTACTATTTTTGCTTCGTTGGTTTTGAGGTTATTAGATATTGTTGTGAATTTTTTATTCAATTCTATATCATCAGTCTGATTTGCTAGTGCTTCTGCCCAGTATAGTGCTAAGTAGAATGAGCTACCTCGATTATCAATTTCATTAACTTTTCGAGATGGCATTTTGCCATTTTCAAGATAGGCTCCTACTGCGTCATCAAGTGCTTTTGCAAGAATTGCTGCTTTTTCGTTGCCGGACTTTTTAGCAATCATTTCAAATGAAGGTACTAATGCACAATATTCGCCAAGAGAATCCCACCTTAAGTGACCTTCTTTTATGAATTGCTGAACATGTTTCGGTGCTGAACCTCCGGCACCGGTCTCAAAAAGTCCACCGCCATTCAACAATGGAACAATAGAGAGCATTCTTGCACTTGTTCCTAGTTCAAGAATAGGAAATAGGTCTGTTAGGTAATCGCGTAGCACATTGCCGGTAACGGATATGGTGTCTAAGCCGCTACGTACTCGTTTTAAAGTGAATTGCATTGCCGCAACCGGATCCATGATCTTTATTTCAATATTGTTTGTATCATGTTCCGATAGATATTTATTAACTTTCTTAATAATTTCGGCGTCATGTCCGCGTTTTTTATCCAGCCAGAAAATAGTTGGTGAACCTGTTGCTTTTGCTCTGGTAACGGCAAGTTTTACCCAGTCTGCAATCGGGGCATCTTTGGCTTGGCACATTCTGAAAATATCGCCGGTAGCAACATCTTGCTCTATTATGGTTGCCCCATTAGAGTCGACAACTTTAATCTTGCCATCCGCTATGGCTTCAAATGTTTTGTCATGCGAGCCATATTCTTCTGCTTTCTGTGCCATTAATCCTACATTGGCAACGCTACCCATGGTGGATGGATTGAACTGCCCATTTACTTTTGCATCTTCTATTATTTCTTTATATATGGTGGCATAGCAGCGGTCTGGAATCATGGCGATACAATCTTGTAATTCATCATTATTATTCCACATTTTACCGCCATCACGAACAACGTTTGGCATTGATGCATCAATAATAATATCATTCGGTACATGAAGGTTTGTTTTACCTGTTCTAGAGTCAACCATAGCAAGTTGTGGTCTTGTTTTATATACCTTGTCGATATCACCTTCTATTTCTGCTTTTTTATTGGCTGGCAGTTTTTTTAGTTTTTCCAGCACATCAGCGAGACCATTGTTTACGTTGGCACCAACTTCTTTGAGGGTATCTGCATGTTTATCGAGAGCTTCTTTGAAGTAGACAGAGACGGCGTGACCAAACATAATCGGATCAGAAACTTTCATCATGGTTGCTTTAAGATGTAGAGATAGTAGTACATCATTTTTATTTGCTTCTTCAATTTGTTCTGCATAAAACTTGCGTAATGCTGTAATACTCATTGAGGAGGTATCAATCACTTCGCCTTGAAGCAAAGAGATATGGTCTTTTAGAATGGCGGTTTTACCTTCATTACTCTCAAAAACTATTTTTACATCAGTAGCATCCTTAATAGTTACAGACTTCTCAGTACCATAGAAATCATTAGAAGTCATGTGTGCTACGCATGTCTTTGAGTCGGATTCAGGCCATGGTTTCATCATTTTGTGTGGATGTTTTTGTGCAAACTTTTTAACTGCTACAGCCGCTCTGCGATCGGAGTTACCTTCGCGAAGTACGGGGTTTACTGCAGAACCTAGAACTTTTGAAAATTTTGATTGAAGAGCAGTTTCAGTTTCAGTTGTTGCCTCTTCAGGATATGTTGGAATATCGTATCCTTTATTTTGTAATTCACTTATAGCTGCCTGAAGCTGTGGAATAGAAGCGCTGATATTAGGAAGTTTGATTATATTGCCCTCTTCCGTTTTGCAAATCTTACCTAATTCCGAAAGGTGATCCGGCATACGCTGGCTGTCAGTTAGTCTTTCGGGAAAGAGTGAGATAATTCTACCGGCCAGTGAAATATTTTTTGTTTCTACGGTAATATTAGCCGCATTGGTGAAAGCTTGTACAATAGGTAGTAGTGAGCGGGTGGCCAATGCCGGAGCTTCATCAATTTGGGTCCAAGTAATTTTATAGTTTTTCATTTGTTAATTCCTTTGTTCAGCAAAAAGTGCTGGTTATTAGCTGTTAATTGAAGGGTGCAAATTAGCATAGATACGGAATAAATCAATCTTTGATTATAAGTTTTATTGCTACTGTTTATAAAGAATGGTTGTTTATAAGTAACGGACTTGGTATCTTACGCAAATAGGAGTTTACACAAAGAGAAGTAATGATTATTTTAGGGAGTAGTAATATTGGCTTTTCAAGATAGTATAAGGGTTATACAATATGGCTGACAAAAAAACAACAGATGCATTTAATATACCTGATAAAGAGCTGGATATAAGTTTGCGCCCAGATAAGTTTGCTGATTTTGTGGGGCAAGAAAAAGTATTGGATCGGCTACAGTTGGCCGTTGATGCCGCACGTATGCGTGGCGATGTATTGGATCATGTTCTATTATCGGGACCGCCAGGGCTTGGTAAGACTACTTTGTCGTACATTATTGGCGACGCCATGGGGGCTAACGTAAAGGCTACTTCTGGTCCGGTTATTGATAAACCTGGTGATTTGGCCGGGTTATTAACTGGTTTAGAGCGTGGCGATATATTGTTTATTGATGAAATTCATCGTATGCAAAAGACTGTGGAAGAGTATCTTTATTCTGCAATGGAAGATTTCGTGATTGATATTATGATTGATCAGGGGGCTAATGCTCGCTCTGTTCGCCTTGAGTTGCCGCATTTCACATTGGTGGGAGCCACAACTCGTAGCGGTCTCATCTCGGCTCCGCTCAGGTCTCGTTTTGGGTTGAGCAATCGTCTTAATTATTATGGTTCAAAAGAGTTGAAGTCAATAGTGTCGCGGTCGTCACGTATACTAAATATAGATTTGGATGATTCCGGCTTAACGGAAATAGCAGGGCGTTCACGGGGAACACCGCGTATTGCCAATAATCTACTTAAACGGGTAAGAGATTATGCACAAGTACGTACTCCCGGTGAAATTGTTAATGCTGATATTGCTGATAAGGCATTAACTATGTTGGATATTGATAAGCATGGCTTGGATGAAATGGATAAACGCATTTTGGAAACAATTATGCATAAATTTTCCGGTGGCCCTGTTGGATTGAATACTGTTGCTGTTTCTGTTGGTGAAGAGGCTGACACGATAGAAGAGGTTTATGAGCCATATCTAATTCAAGAGGGATATATAAATCGTACGGCAAAGGGGCGAGTTGTTACAAAACTTTGCTATGACCGATTTGGTATTGCCGTGAACAGTGATGGAGTGGATTAAAGAAAAGGGCATAAAATGTTACAGATATTGGCAGTGGGATGTGGTGGCTTTTTTGGTGCCATATTGCGTTATTTGATTTCAGGCTGGACTTATCAACTTTTTGGTACACGTATTCCGTATGGAACGTTGGCGGTTAATATAATAGGTAGTTTTATTTTGGGGCTTTTTCTCGTATTAGCAAATGAGCGTTTTGTTGTTTCTGATATAATGCGCGGATTTGTTGCAATAGGTATGATGGGAGCTCTTACAACGTTTTCTACTTTTTCGTATGAAACAATAACGTTGTTTCAAGATTCTCTTTTTCTAAAGGCTGGCTTAAATATATTTCTAAATTTAGCATGTACTTTATGTGCTGTATGGGCTGGTAGTGTAGTTGCAAAAATTATTTAACATTAGAGGCGTCTAGTTGGAGGTTATTATGAGTGAAGAAAATAATGGTAAGTTGTTACGAGTTTATGTTGGAACTAAAGATCACTATGAGGGCAGTCCATTATATGAAAAGATTGTAAGAAAAGCCAAAAGTTCAGGATTGGCAGGTGTTACTGTTTTTCGTGGAATTGAAGGGTTTAGTGCTAGGGGTAAAGAAATTCACCGTGACAGTATTCTTCGCTTATCAGAAGACCTTCCTATATTAATTGAGATTGTTGATGCCGAAGATAAAATTCGTTCTGTTGTAAAGGAGTTTGATAAGATGTTTGATGCCGGTGAGCATGGTTCGCTTATGACTATTGAGGATGTTGAGATTTTAAGAAATGTGTAAAATAGATTATCCTATCTTCAACTGTCGTTTCTAGGATTATAAGTCGTCATCATAAATATCAATACCGACCCAGCCGAGAATAAAATCAGTTATTTCTCCGACATTTACACCGGCGTGAATTGAAAAGATGATTCCGACGATTCCTTCAATTTCGGTATAGAAAGGGGCTTTTTTACCCTTTACTATAAATGGGAAAGGACTGCGACTAGCAACATCTTTATTGCGTTTATTAGAAATACTACTCACTCCATGACTAAATTTTTCATCACCAAACATGTTGCTCCATTTTGTTGGTTGTTTTTGCCAGTCACCCCATTTTTCTAAATCTTTTTCTCTTTGAATTTTTTGTTTAGTTTTTTGTATGTCTTCTTTAGAAATTGCATCTTTCAGTTTTCTTTCTGGTTGTTTTTGGTAGGTTTTAGCTGGCCTGCGTGAGTTATTACGGTTTATTTTATATTTATCTTTTATAGGGAAAACAGGGTTTATAGGGATTGGTAGATAAAACTCATCATTAAGAATTAGACCGTTGCCATCCCAAAAGAATTTGCCTGAACGAAGTCCTATTAAGTCGGAGTTTTGTTCTGCGGCTAGTATAACCGGACCTGCACGGAGTTTGACTCCTGTGCCAACGCCAAGTGTGAGCGTAAATATATCTGCGGCATCACGCCCCCTGTCGGCCATATAACCGGTTGAAGAACATCCGGCAACGAGAATAGGGAGTAGTAGTGTTAATATTATTCGTGCAGATAAAGTTATTTTTGATGTTTTCATTCTTGTTGTACGGCTGACTTAACGGTGCAGAGCACCGTTTTACGTTAATGTGGCAGAGTCTTTATGGGTATGAAGCTTCAACATTTATTGCAATTCCTCCGCGCGGATTAAAGTTGCCTGTTACTGTGACCTGGCGTGGCTTGACCTTTTCGACAATATCATCAAGTATTCTATTTATTACTTCTTCGTGAAAAGTGCCGTGGTTTCTGAATGAAAAAAGGTATAGTTTAAGTGATTTACTTTCTATGCAGAGTTTATCGGCTATATAGCTGATTGTGATATAACCAAAGTCCGGCTGTCCGGTTATAGGGCAGAGGGCTGTGAATTCAGGACAGTCGAGGGTTATTTTATAGTCACGTTCCGGATGACTGTTCTCAAATGCTTCTAGGATATCTAAACTTGGTGTTGTTATATATTTTGTGCTTCCTGACGATAAATGAGTTAATCCGGAATGAGTTGAGCTGTTGTTAGTCATAGTATATTCTTTCTAATGAGGCACTTGCAAAACTATCTGCGGGCACTTTTTGATTTTATGCGGCATATTCCGCTTTTTCGCAATTTTACAGACCCTACGGGTATGCTCCAATTGCTCAAAAGG
>CAMZLY010000073.1 GCA_947311825.1 uncultured bacterium | reverse complement strand
GCTATGACTTGGGTTAGTGATCCCAAGCTTGTGGCGGCGGTTTGTAATGCGGGTGGTTTTGCCTGTTTGGCGGGCGGTAATGCACCTATAGAAATCTTACGGCAACAGATTGAAGAAACCCGGGCGTTGACAGATAAGCCATTTGGAATAAATTTAATTACTATTGCTCCTGCTTATAAGGATCAGTTGCAGATGGCCAGTGAGATGAAATTACCTTATGTGATCTTTGCCGGTAGTTTTCCGCGGCATGCAGAAGTTGATATTGTGAAAAAGACCGGGGCGAAGGTCATTTGTTTTGCTTCTACACTTTCCATTGCTAAACGAATGATTGGTTATGGTGCTGATGCTCTGATTCTTGAAGGGATGGAGGCCGGAGGTCATGTTGGACATGTTACACTTGCTATTCTTTTACAGCAGGTTTTATTTGAGTTTGACGAAGTGCCGGTGTTTGTTGGTGGTGGTATCGCCACCGGCAAAATGTGTGCACACATGTACACAATGGGTGCTGCCGGGGTTCAGCTTGGAACCAGGTTTGCGATGGCGGAAGAGTGCTGTGCCCATGAAAATTTCAAGAAAGCGTTTATAAAAGCTAAGGCTCGTGATGCAATTGCTACACCGCAGCTTGATAGTCGGTTGCCGGTAGTTGCTGTACGTGCGTTACGTAATAAGGGTACAGATGATTTTAGTCGTCTTCAATTTAAGTTGCTGGAGAAGATGGATGCAAAAGAAATATCACGTCCTGACGCACAGATGAAAGTTGAAGAGTTCTGGATGGGTAAATTGCGTGAGGCCGTAATGGACGGTGATATATCGCATGGTTCTTTAATGGCAGGGCAGACTGTCGGCTTGGTTGATAAAGTTATGTCGGTACAGACAATCGTTGATGAACTGGTTGATGATACTGAAAAAGAACTGCAACGTGTACGCCAAGTATTGGCGTAGTTTTTGAGATTAGTGTCTGTGTATGGCACGGACTGGCACGGACTTACACGGACGGGGGTGGACTGGCACGGACTGACACGGACGGGGGTGGACTGTATTGGACACTGTGGACTGACTTGCTCGGTTTCGTCGGAGACATCGCCCTACCTTTTTCGTTACCAGTCGCTATCGTCGCTAAAGTCGCTATCGTCGCTATCGTCGCTATTCTGACCAGTCCCAGTAGTAGGTCATGCCTATGCGGCCCATTAGCCAGTTTTCGGATGAAAAATTATCTCCTAGTTCGGCGGTCATGTTCCATGTTGCTTCAAATGTTATGGCGTAGTTTTCTGCCATCATAAAATCTACACCGGCACCAAGTGAGTAGATTAGTTCGCTGTAGTCGTTGTCGAAGTGGATGTATTCTACGGTGCGAATACCTACTCCGGCAAGTAGAAATGGCGAGATATCGTCGTCGGCTGGTAGTAGGCGGTGTTTGACGCTTAGGAGGCCTGTTTTGATGTCGGGTTTGCCTGAATAATCTCTTTCCAGATATTCGCCGGTGATGGCGATACTGGTGCTGGTAAGAAGGTAGTATTTAACACCTAATCCTACATTCCAGTAGTTTGCACTTTCTTCGTTATCAACTGACAGTTTGGCCAGCGAACCACCGAATAGGATTGCCCATTTGTCGTTCTCTTTTGAGGTAACTGTTTCGCCCCATAATGAGCCGCCAAGGGAATCGCTGTTATCGGCCGTTGTGCCGACAATAGAGATTGTATCAATCATGCGGGCTCCACGGTCGATGGCGGGTGCGATGACGACTAGTGAAAGTAGGGTAAGTGTTGAAAGCATTGTGATTTTTTTGTACATGTTTATTCTCCTATTGGCATGAGGTTAATCTTTTGAAATTGAAGTACATCGTAAATCAGTAGTGGTAGGATGTCAACAGCTTTATTCCCATTCAATGGTTGCCGGTGGTTTTGAGCTTATGTCGTAAACTACTCGGTTGATACCGGTTACTTCGTTTATTATACGGTTAGATATTTTTGCGAGTGTTTCGTAAGGGATCTTGCACCAGTCGGCGGTCATACCGTCCATGCTTTCTACTATACGTAATGCGATTACATTTTCGTAGGTGCGGTTATCGCCCATAACTCCAACGGTCTGGATAGGGAGAAGCACGGCGAATGATTGCCAGATATCCTTGTAGTCTTCAAGTTTTTCCACTTCTTCTTGCACTCGTTTGTCTGCTTCTTGTAGGAGTTTCACTCTGGCTTCGGTGATGTCACCGAGGATGCGGACAGCAAGCCCGGGACCGGGGAATGGTTGGCGGTCGATCATTTCATCTGGCATACCGAGTTCGCGTCCGAGGGCACGTACTTCGTCTTTGAATAGTTCACGTACGGGCTCTATGAGGTCAAATTGCATATCATCCGGTAGTCCACCGACGTTATGATGGCTTTTTATGGTTACGGATGGTCCTCCTAGTGGTGAAACGCTTTCGATTACGTCGGGATATAGGGTTCCTTGGGCAAGAAATTTAACATCTTTTAGTTCTCTCGCTTTTTCAGCGAATACATCTATAAAGGTTGAGCCGATGATTTTTCGTTTCTTTTCAGGGTCGATAACGCCTTTTAGATTATCGAGGAATAGTTTTGCTGAGTGGGCTACGTGTAAGTCCATACCGAAGGCACCACTGAAAGTGTTTTCTACTTGTTCGGCTTCACCGCCGCGTAGTAGTCCGTTATCAACAAATATGCAGTGGAGTTTGTCACCAATGGCTTGTTGAAGGAGTACGGCGACGACGGATGAGTCAACCCCACCACTAAGACCGCAGATTACATGATTGTCGCCTACTTTTTCTTTGATTGCGGTGATGCTTTCTTTGATGAATTGTGCCATTTCCCATTTGCCACTGCAACTGCATGTGTTGAAGACAAAGTTTTTGAGAATGGTTGCGCCTTGTGGTGTGTGAACTACTTCCGGGTGAAATTGGAGTCCGTAGATTTTTCGGTCATCATTTGCCATGGCGGCCACGGGGCAGGTACTGGTGCTAGCGATGGCTTGGAACCCATCTGGCATGGTTTTTACCTGATCTCCATGGCTCATCCAGACGTTTAGAGTGGAGGCTGTCTGTTTGAATAGTGAGTTTTCGTTAAGGATTGTGATATCGGCACTGCCGTATTCGCGTGAATGTCCTGGCTTGACGATTCCGTCCATGAGCATTGTTGTCATTTGCATGCCGTAGCAAATGCCTAGGATAGGAATGTCTAAATCAAAGATTGCTTTATCGCATAGAGGGGCTCCGTCGGCAAAAACGCTAGCTGGACCACCTGAGAGAATTATGCCTGCTGGCTTGCGTGCGGAAAGTTCTTTTGCTGTAGTGTCGAACTTGATGAGTTCGGAATAGACGTGTTGCTCGCGTATTCTTCTTGCTATGAGTTGGCTATATTGTGAACCAAAGTCTAGAATTGCTATCCAGTCGTTATGTTGCATATTTAGTATTACCTTTTAATTATTCAAAAAAGGAGAATAGCAAGTGATGGGTAATATTCGCAAGATAAATTTGCCTAAATGGTGATGCTAGATGATGCTTAGAGATGTGGATTATGAGAAAAAACTATATTTTTTAATTTTTTCTTTGATTTATGAAGTATGTATAGTGTAGAGTGCTGATTCGTGGAAAGAAGTTTAATTTTAAAAGCGTTCATGGAGAGAGAGGTTGACTATGAAATTTCAGTTTAAAATCAGTAAATTAACAGTGTTTATAATTGGGAGTTTAGTTCTTTCTATCAGTTTTGTTGGTGCTCAGCAAGGTCGTAAAGCTGCATCTGCACCAGCCGCAAGAGCATCAAAGGTATTGCGTCTACAGAAGTTCAGTGGGTTAAAAAATGGTAACCTTGTGAAAACTCCCGAATATAAGACAAATGTTAATCGCGGCATAACACCAGCAAAGTATTGGTATCGTCTTGCTATTAGTTATGATACGGCACCTGACTGGATTGATGAGATTACGGTTAGATATTATGCTATGAGTTTAACAAAGGTAGATGGTGCGAAGGCATATACGATATTCAAGACATCAGTGCGTTATGTTGATATAGAGGCTGGTAGCAAACATTTAAGTGTTGCTTATTTGCATCCAAAAGCCATAGATCGTTATGGGAATTTGGTAGCTGTGGCTGTTGAGATTCTTGTTAGTGGTACTGTTGTGGCTGAAGATAGTGCTGTAAAGGGTAAGGGGATTCCTAAGGATTGGTGGAAAAACGCAACAGTAACAGAAAGTCAGAGTGTGACTGTTAAAGACGGTTATTTGCGTTCGAAAGCCGACACACCGTTTGCATTTATCAATGTAGATGATTATGAGTTTGCAAAGTAGGCGAAATTTGTTATAAGTTTATTTTTTAGGTATTAATTTTAATCAGGAAATACAATGGCACTGTTTGATAAAGGCAGAATATTAACATTAGATATTGGTGCAAGTAAGGTTGTTCTTGCTGAATATAATGTTAAATCTGGGACACCGGAGTTGGTTAATTACGGTATTGAGCGATTAGGGATAAGTCCTGATGACGAAACAGACACATCTCCTCATATAGTTTCTGCTATCTGCGATATTATGCGTAATACGGGTATGAAGCCTGGATCAGTGATGGTTACTATTTCTGGGCAGGCTGTATTTCCCCGTTATGTTAAGTTGCCACCGGTTAAGCGTGATAAGATCATGCAGATTGTTAATTATGAAGCGGAGCAGAATGTTCCATTTCCGATTGATGAGGTAGTTTGGGATTATCAATTGATTTCAGGTGATCAGGGGGATGATCTTAATGTAATGTTAGTTGCGGTTAAAACTGATCGTGTTACAATGCTGACAGATTGTGTAATTGCTGCTGGGCTTGACCCCGAGATTGTTGATGTTGCACCAATGGCAATTTATAATACTGTACGTTTCAGTCATCCGCATCTTGAGGGTTGTACGATGGTGCTTGATGTTGGTGCACGGTCATCAAATGTTATTTTTGTTGAGGAAAATAAGATTTTCAGCCGGAGTATTCCTGTTGCGGGTAATACTATTACACAGGCCATAATGAAAGAGTTCGGGGTTTCATTTACTGATGCTGAGGAATTGAAGATTGAGCATGCGTTTGTTGCATTTGGCGGTGTATATGCAGGACCTGAAAATGATATTGCTGATAGAATTTCCAAAATAGTAAGAACTGTGATTGCAAGATTGCATGCTGAGGTTAATCGGTCAATTAATTTTTACCGCAGTCAGCATGGTGGTAGTGCGCCAAGCGTTGTATTATTGACTGGTGGATCGTCGACAATTCCGCATATGGATACATTTTTCCGTGAAAAGCTAAAAGTACAGGTAGATTATCTTAATCCATTTGAAAATGTAACAGTTCATAGCAATATTGACGGTGAAGCAATAAGTCAGGATGCATTTTTAATGGGTGAGGTTACTGGGCTTGCACTGCGTAAGGCATTGGTCTGTCCAGTTGAGATAAATTTAATGCCATCGCACATTGTAAAGAAAAAAATATTCAAGAAACGTCAACCATTTTTTGCTGTTGCGGCAGTTTCGTTGGTTTTAATTATGCTTTGCTGGTGGGGATATTTTTATCGCATGAGTGCATCGTTGAAAGAACAGACTTTTGCCACCAAGAGTAAAGTTGATAAGTTGAGTAGTTTATCTCGCAAGCTAGAAAAGGTTAAGAGCATCAAAGCTGTAGAGGCTGCACGTGTTGGACAGGTGGTATCATTTGTTTCGCAGCGTACGTACTGGTTGCATATTTTGGATTCAATTCATGAGAATATGCTTCCTGGGATGTGGCTTATTGCGTTTACACCTGAACGTGGAGGTAATACCATAAAGTATATAGAAATTAAGGGAAAAGGTTTTACTGATGAAGTGAAAGACGGAACGTATGTAGAAAAATTTAGAGATAAATTAATTTCTTCACCGTATTTCACAAAAGAAACAGAAATTAAGCGGTTGCCTGGTGTTGGGCGTGGGGATTATGTTCTTGAATTTACTATGCGGTTAGCGTTGGAAGATCCGATTGAGGTAAAATAGTCAAAATAACTTATTTGTATTGGCAATAAATATAATGAATTTTAAGAAAAAAATATTATTAGGAGTAGGATTGTTACTATTGGTCGTAATGGTTGGGGTTCCTGCATTTTTGATGTTTAAGGGGATAAGCCAATTTGGCAGTGCTAAAGAAGAGTTGAATAGGTCGGTTACCCAGTTGCGCTCTTTTTACAAAAAGAATCCTTTTCCAAAAAAAGAAAATATTGATAAGGAAAATAAAAATCTTGATGAAATGCAGAAGTGGTTTGGGAAATTAGTTGATGTTGTTACCGCAGGGCAGGTAGAGCAGGTAGAGGCAACGCCAACAAGATTTACGACAAAATACAATGATATGCGAAATAGAGTTTTAGCGTTGGCAAATCCAGTAAGGGGGGCTAAAATGCTGGACAAAGATAATGCTTTAGGCTTCTCTAAGTATGCTGAGGGGGCATTGCCAGTTGCGGTTGATGTGCCAAGGTTGATGCAGCAAATGATGATTACTGAGCGATTGGCAACAGTCTTGATTGAGTCTAAAGTTAAAAAAATTAATAAAATTATGCGGGAGGAATTTGATAGCGTAAGCTCGATGGGGGCTTCTCCGCAAAAAGCGGTATCATCTTCACGGCGTAGTAGTCGTCGCAGAGGTGGTGCTTCAGTCAGTAAAAAGAGCACAAATAGTATAAAAACTCATCGTAAGACGGATATATATGAGGTTCAATCATTTTCGTTAGAATTTTCTGCGAAGGAATATATTGCACTAGATGTTCTTAACCGATTTTCACGTGATGATCTTTTTGTTGTTATAACAGGAGTTGAATTTATCAAAGCAGCAAAAGATTTAAAAATGCCTGGTTCAGATGATGATAAAGTGAGTAAAAATGATGAAACAGATGCTGTTGTTGTTGAGAAGATAAATTCAGAACCTCCAATAAGGCAGCAAAGAAGAGTGAGTGGTCCTGCGTTTGATATGCCGATGACGGTTCGTGTTGATCTAGATGTATATACTTTTTTTGTGCATAAAGTTAAGGCACTTAAAACAGCATCAGATTGATTAATTTAATAGAATAGAAAATAAGATAATTAAAGATGAATGATAGTGGTATAAAAGGTTTTAGTGACTGGATTAAGCTTTATTATGACAAGGTAATTGTTGTGATGATGCTGTTGGTCTTGGTTTTTTCTTTGGTATATCTTGCTGTGAAAATTGGTATGATTAGAAAAGTTCAAGAACAGCATGAGCAGAAAATAAGTAGTTATGAGCCTAAATATCCTGATGCAAAACCTCTTGATAGTGTACCGTATGAGCATGCATTAGAAAAATTACAGAATCCTTTTCAGCTTACAGTATGGAGTAATTCTATTTTTGTTCCTGAGGATCGTGTTTGGTGTATTGATTGCCGTATGCCAATTCCTTATGATGCAGAAAAATGCACATTTTGTAAGGCCGAGCAACCGTTATTACGTGATTTAGATCCGTTGTGGGATACCGATAAAGATGGTATTCCTGATTTATGGGAGAACAAGAATAAGATGGATCCAACAGATCCGACTGATATATATGATGATAATGATGGTGATGGATTCGATAATATAACCGAGTTTAATGCCGCTCCGCAGACTGATAAAACAGATTTACGCAAAAAGCATGGAACTGATGTCAATGATCCAAAAGATTTTCCGCCGCCAATCAAACTTTTGGTGGTTGAGAGTGTCGGTGGTGTTCCGTTTAATTTAAGATTTAAGGCTAAAACAAAAATGCCTGATGGTTCGCTTAAATTTCAGATTAACCTACGTGGTAACAAGACTATTATGGCAAAACTTGCTGATACTATTGAGGGATTTAAGCTTATTAACTATAAAGAGAACGTTGTTAGAGAAGATACCGGAACTATGGTTAGGAAAGTAGACAAATCGATTTTAACGGTTCAACGCGGGAAAAAGAAGATTCAATTGATGAAGAATGAGAGAGTGCCATACACAGAGTTCACTGCAAAACTGAGGTTTAGGCTTGATGATACAATAATTGATGTGAAGTCAGGAAAGGTGTTTGATCTGAAAGGTACTAAATATCGTGTAAAGAATATTGACAGAGATAAGACTAATGTAGTAGTAATGCGTGTTGAAGACAATAAACAGTTTATTTTAAGGGCAGATTCTAAGTAGAGTTTTGTATTGTATATAGGATGATAAGCGGTGCTTATTGTTTTGTTTTTTATGTAATAAGAATATTAATTAAAATTAAGGAGATTCTCCACAATGATAGATGGAAAAAAGTGGGTATGTTTACTTTTGGTAGTGTTAGTTGCTGGACCTAGTGGTTGGCTTGTTGCTCAGGAAAGTGAAGATTTATCATTGGTATCAGAAGAAATGGTTTTAGAAGATGTTGTCTCAAATGATTTAACACTTAATGCATCGGAAGTGGTGAAAGAAGAGCCGATAGTTGAAGAGGTTGTTGAAGAAGAGTCACTGGGGGAAGAAATAGTTGAAGAAGAACCATTAGTTGAAGAAACTATTGATGAAATGCCGCTTGAATTTGACGAAAAAGGTGCAGAAGGTTTAAGTGTAGAAGAAATTGCAGAGGAAGTAGGGAAGGCCGACACAGTGGTCGAAGAGCCCGCGGTAGAAGAAATTGCCGAAGATGTTGTTGAGGATGCTGCTGAAGAAGTTGTTGCAGATGATGCAATTGTTAATGATGTTGTCGAGGATGCTGCGATTGAAGCACCCGTAGTTGAGGACATTGTCAATGATGTTGTTGCAGATGAT
>CAMZLY010000072.1 GCA_947311825.1 uncultured bacterium | reverse complement strand
TATGCGGCATATTCTGCTTTTTCGCAATTTTACAGACCCTACGGGTATGCTCCAATTGTTCAAAAGGCAGAATTTGCTCGCCTAAAACACGAAAAATTGCCTCGCACAGTAGTTTTGCAAGCACCTCATAAGATTATAGATTTATTGCTTAATTTCATCCTGCTAATAATTCCGTAAGCTTTCTGATAAGGTTTTGATCATTTAAGATATTAGAACTTGATAAAGCCTCTTGAAAATATTTATGAGCCTCATCGTGCTCACCTTTATCCTGCAAAACATCTCCTATATTTTCCAAACCAGTTGCAATGCCCCGTATATTTCCTATTTGACGATCAATCTCAAGTGCTTCATTATAATATTTCAGTGCCTCATCAAGCTCACCCTTATTTTGCAAAATTAATCCTATATTCCCTAATGTCGAGGCCATCCCTGGAATATCTCCAATTTTACGATAAATTTCCAGTGCTTCAGTATGATACTTCAATGCCGCATCAAACTCACCTTTTTTTTGCAAAACCTGCCCTATATGGTCTAAACCAGTTGCAACTCCCTGCATATCTCCAATTTCACGATAAATTTCCAATGCCTCATTATGATATTTCAGAGCCGCATCAAACTCACCTTTCTTACACAAAGCCAGCCCTATATTCACAAGATTATTAGCAACCCCCTGCATATATCCAATTTGTTGATGAATCTTCAGTGCTTTATTATGATATTTCAATGCCTCATCAAACTCGCCTTTATTTTGCAAAATTAATCCTATATTCCCTAAATTAGCGGCAATTCCTTGCATATATCCGATTTTACGATAAATACCCAGTGCTTCAGTATGATATTTTAGTGCCGCATCAAACTCACCTTTATTTTGAAAAATTAATCCTATATTCCCTAAATTAGCGGCAACTCCCTGCATATATCCACTTTTACGGTAAATGTCTAGTGCTTCATTATAATACTTCAGCGCCTCATCGAATTCACCCTTTGTACACAAAACCACTCCTATATTACCCAAAACAGCGGCAATTCCTTGCATATATCCACTTTTGCGATAAATACCCAGTGCTTCATCATGATATTTTAGTGCCGCATCAAACTCGCCTTTATTTTGTAAAATTGATCCTATATTCCCTAATGTCGAGGCAACTCCCTGCATATCTCCAATTTCACGATAAATTTCCAGTGCTTCAGTATGATATTTCAATGCCTTATCAAGCTCACCTTGTGTTCGTGTAATCATTCCTATATTTCCGAGGTCATTAGCAACGCCCTGTACATATCCAATCTGACGGTGAATTTTTAATGCTTTATTATAATATTTCAGTGCCTCATCAAGCTCACCCTTATTTTGCAAAATTAATCCTATATTCCCAAGAGCAGAAGCATAGTCCTGTTTTATTTTTTTATTTCCCAATCCTAAATACTCTTTGTAAAGTTCAAGTGCTCGCTCATCACGTGATATTTTTTGTGCAGCTACCGCAGTCTCAAAAAGGCGGCGCATAAGGATATTTGAACCCGATTTCTCTGAACGACACTGTGTAAGTAATTGCTCCATCTCTTCATATTTTAAAAGTTGTGCTGATTTATCTGCAGATTTTGCCAAGTTCCTTTCAATCTGTTTTAATTGGTCCCTGAAATTATGCTTAAAAGAAGCAAAGGCAAAAAAATCGTAAGCATCTAAAACAATAGATTTAAACATGGTAGGTGAAACAATAAGCAATATCTTTAACTTTCGACGTGGTAATGTATCCCTGTGAAAAAGTAGAGTTGACACCGTCTTTTTTATTAAATCATCTGAAAGGTCATAAAAATATAATAATCCCAAAGAATCTTTATCAAGATTATTTAATGTATCCGACAGATTGTGCTCTTTAATATCTGCACAAATTTCGATTGAACCATAGAATGTTGCTTTCGTCCATTGCACTAATAAATCTTGAAGCCTAATACTATCAACGCTAACAATAGAAAGAAATGAAATATTATCAATATGCGTTATTCTTTCTTTTAGCTCAGACAGCTTAATACGGTCGGCAATAGACAATACATCTTCAATTTTATAGTTTTTTTGCATATATTTCCACCGTTTTTTCTATCAGCGGATTTACTTCATACCACGAAGTCCCATTCATATAAGCAAGTACCTGAAGGCTTTGCAAAGCCCGAATAAACTCCTCTGAGTTATCAGCAACTGGCAGGTTGTTATTCTTTAGCTGATTAAGCATTTCAATAACAGGACTTGAATTTACTGCAAAATCATAAGTTGATTTCAGTTCCTTCCAGCCGGACACAACATCATTTAAAGAAACTGTATCACCGTGATTACGCCGCACTCTAACCGTCGCAGTATAAAGTATGTCAATAAATTGACGTAATATTCCACCAGACATTTTAATTGCTTCATCAATAGCATCTTGAGAAATAAGATTCTTGTAGTCCACATCTATGCGTTTATATACAATCTCAGTAAACAATTGTTTGTTTTTATTAATAATTCTTTGATCATCACTTTCATCTTGTGGTGGATCCAATGGATTTGATTTTAAACGCAAAATAAAACGTTCAATATGACGACATATACTGGTTATTTCAGGACTGCTTGCTGATGAAATGGGGATCGCAATAATCTTGCAGCACTTAAGTTCTACAAGGTAACGGTAATTATCTCGGAAAATACTGTCAATATACTCTTTTTCTCTTATTTTTTCTAATCCATCAATAATTAACAGTAATTCTTTTCCATCATTCTTTTCCTGCATCCAATCGGTAATAATACTATTAATAAGAGAAAAAACATCTTCTTTTTTTAAATTAAAAATCTTACGAGTTTTTTGTCTACATTCCTGATCACGTTTGTATTTTTTAAACATATCAGTACCAACAGATAAAATACTTGGAATATTAAAACCTAATTTTGCATCTCCTTTTGCACTTTCAGTGTTTAGCTTGACATCTGTATTAGTCTCTTCTATTTGCAAACCTTCATTTTGAACCTCTTGAATAAGAGATAGTTTATCAAAATATTTCTTCTGAAGAATTTTACTGTTTTCTGTTAATTTAAAACCAAACATAAGAAGAACATCAATAATATCAATATCATTAAGATCAAGAAGCTCTTCAGCATTTAAAATCATAGCATGAAATTTTTTATCTAGTTCTTCATCTGCAAGAAAATTTAAAGCAGTACTTTTTCCTGTTCCAGGCTGTCCAGTAATAAACAGAGTATGGGCAGGAAGCTCTTCGGTATGTAAAACTTTATCACGTAATCGTTTAAGTAGCTTTTCATAAACCGGCACATAAAATTGTTCATCAGCACGAGATGGCAACCAGTTAATAATAAGGTTGTTCGCTAATTCGTTAATTGTTGTTGCACGTTTCATAATTTAAAGATACTTAATATTGACAATTAATGTCAAGTTCCACATTTGCTCTTTTAACTTCCCCCTTTATTTTCCTCCCCAAACAGTATTAGGCTTCATAATTGCCGGCATAATCTTTTCATTAAACACCACTGACCAGGCAAATGTTGAAATAACATCTTTACGATTCCTTAGCTCTGGGCGTTTATCTATTGCAGTAATAATATTTTTGGCAATCATTTCAGCACTATCACCCAAACGGATAAATACTGCATCCTGTCCTGCCAGCTCCCTAAGAACCGGAATATCACTAATAACAGTAAGCAATGCTGCCAATCCGGCTTCCAAAACAGGCAACCCAAACCCTTCTCTGTCGCTAGGAAACAAAAGCATATCACAAACACGGTATAAACAGCGTAAATCCACGCCAGAAACATGTTTGTCAAATTTATCGCACAAAAAAACCACTTCTTTTGTTACATTCAACTGCGAACGCAATAACCTTAGCATACGGTAATATTTCATCGAATCAGGATTATGCGGATCAGGTGCACCGGTAATCAACCAACGCACAGACTTCCCCTGCTCTTTAATCGCAGCCACAATTTCCATACCCACACCGAGATTCTTTCGTCGCATAATGCGTGCCGGAGTAATAGCCACAATATCAACATTGGCTAGATTTTCATCATGAAACAATTTTTCTACCGACTTAGTTAAACCAAGTTGCTTTGGCACATCTATACCATCGGGAATAACAGGAATCATCTCTTTTGGTATACGGAACAGTTTATTCATATCATGCTGACGCGAACCGGAGATAGCACAATAATTTACGCCTTCAATTGGCTGTGACAACAAACTCCACGGATAACGTCGATGTTGATGTATATCATACACCGGATCACCAAAAGTTAAATCATGTGTCCAAGCAATAAACCTAATTTTTTTGTTACGCTTTGCAATATTCGCCAAAGCCGCAGTCATTACTAAATTAAAATGCATAGTCATCACATTATGAATCATACATACATCAACATCTTTAAGAGCAGCTTCCAACTTCTTTTCAACACGCTTAACCAACTCGTCAAAGTTCTTAGGAACAGTTCCTTCTCCTAACGACTTCAAAACTCGTGATACCGGACCACCGGTTGACATCAACTCAGGAATAACTTCCGTTGTCACATCAGGTGATAATTTACCGCCCTTACCAACAATAACTTTTGTCTTAAAACCCGCTTTAACAAACTCCAAAGCATGAGCAAGAATAATAAACTCCACTCCACCAATGACCGGAGGACAAGAATAATGCAAAATCGCCACACTTGGTTTAGACTTACTTTTGCTTACAACATTTTTAGCCGTAATTTTCTTCACACTAGTTTTTTTCTTTACCGTAGCTTTCTTTTTTGTCTTAATTTTTTTCTTTGCCACTACGCTCGTCTTTGTAACCGACTCTGCTTTTGTTTTCTTTGCGTTTTTCTTCTTATCTGTCATTTTATTCTCATCCTCAATCTATATTAACTCTCTAATTTATCAATTAGATAACGACGTCTTGCATGAAACAGCTTTGCCTGCTCTAAAATTTCTTCTTCAGCTTTTTCATTACTGTAATCCCAAGTCTTGTTTATAAAAGACAATGTTCGTCCAAAATACAAACATTTTAATGATTCAATTAACGCACCTTGATCACTACTGCTCTTAAATGCGGCAATCATATCATATACAGTTGTTACCCATTGCTCTGTACTAATATCAATATTGCCACTTTCAAACATTTGCACCATTTCTCTATAAACATCAGCCGACATTGTTTGCTCTAATTCTGCCCGATGTTCCGTAAAGCCATCTCGTGCCTGTTTTTCAATTGCATCCCTATCTACATTTAAATCCTGCGGCGGATCCATCTGCTGAAGGCCAAACAACTCCTGCTCCTGAATTTCTTCTAAATCTTTCCATAATTCAAAATTACGAACCACAGTTAAAAAGGCGGTACTTACAACCTGAATAAACATGGGCCCTAATTTCGGTGCACTGGGTTTATGAACCTTTGCACCTAAGCCAGTACAACATGTCTTAAAACCGCCAGTAATAGAATTCATAGTAAGAAAAATATCAATACCGTATTCTTCCGTGGTGCGATGCCAAGTCTGTAAAAGACAATGCTTTGCAAACCTTCCCGACATAGCAAAATCACCGCCAATTGGTTGCCGGGTGTTTCGACAGAAAAGTCCATATACGATAGGATAACAAATATTATTTGTTATCGTTCCATCATATTTATGTCGGGAATATACCGGATTAACAAAATCATATCCCTTTAATATAGGCTCTGCCAAATACTTAACCCATTCAGGTGTAATACTCAACAAATCAGCATCCAAGCAAACCAGAACAGAGCTATCTAACTCCATAATTCTACGGAACATATTTTCAAAATTATATCCTTTGCCGGGTGTATTAGGAGGTGTCGTAATATAAATCTTAGGAACATCCCCCGTCTCAGTTCCCATAAAAACATCCTCCGTACCATCACGCGAAGCATTATCACAATTTATGACGGCAACTCCCCTATCCCCGTAATATTTACTTAGCCCTAATGCCGACTGCTTAGTCGGATAATCAATGCTATCAGCCTCATTATATGATGCCAACCCAACTACAATATCCGCTTTCATAACATTTTTCGGATTCTCTTCTCTTTCAAACATTTTCATTCTCCTTTTTTAAATCATTTTGCGTGCCCGCCGTAGCTCAAAGAGCAAAGGCTGGGTCATAACATCATTTTGTCAAATCTTTTCCCGTAGCCAAGAAAATCATTTTGTCAAAACATCATTTTGTCAAATCTTTTCCCGTAGCCAAGAAAATCATTTTGTCAAAATATTAATCAACCTCGCAACCTGCTCAGCACAATTCTCTAACATAACAGGTGCCCGTTTCGGTAAATCTTCATCCTCAACATTCTCCTCCAAAGTGGAAAAGAACGCATCTATCCCAATTTCATTTACCTTTATAGCATCTTTACCCAAACAACCGCAAATAGCAATTACCGGAATACCAAGTTCCCTGGCCACTCTCGCCACACCGGAAGCAGTCTTACCAAATACGGTCTGACCATCCATACGCCCTTCTCCGGTAATAACCAAATCAACCCCCCGCATCCGTTGCCGGAGCTTTATCCTGTCAATCACAATATCCACGCCAGGTCGCAACTCCCCGCTGGCAAATGCCATCAAACCCGCACCAAGCCCACCAGCGGCACCAGCACCCGGCACTTTCAAAATATCAGAACCAATATCACGCTTAATAATCTTTGCCAAATGCAAAAGCCCGGCATCCAATTTTTTTACCATTGCCGGTGTTGCTCCTTTTTGCGGACCATAAACTTCTGCCGCCCCCGTTTTGCCAGTCAAAGGATTATCAACATCGCACGCAACCTCAATCTTAACTTTTCCAAGTTGAGGTTCAAGTTTACTCATATCAATTCTAGCCAATTTTCCAAGCTCACCTCCACCTTCCGGCAACGGCTTACCGGTAGCATCCAAAAACTTAACCCCCAATGCCCGAGCCATCCCGGTACCACCATCATTAGTCGCACTGCCACCAATCCCAATCAAAATATGTGACACTCCTAATTTGAGAGCCGCCTTAATCAACTGTCCGGTACCGTAAGTCGAAGTTTTCAACGGATTCCGCTCTTTTGCAGCCAGTAACACCAAGCCACTAGCTTCCGCCATCTCGATTACCGCAGTCTTACCATCACCACTAACACCAAACGAAGCTCTAATCTTGCGTCCTAACGGATCTTGCACAGTCCGTTTTACAAATTTTCCTCCAGTAGCCTCAACAATTGCACTAACAGTTCCCTCTCCACCATCAGCCATAGGAATCTTCTTTACTGCAATATTCTTAATAGATTTCTTAAATCCTGCCTCTATTCTCTCAGCTGCCTCTAATGCTGTCATATTCCCTTTAAAGGAATCAGGTGCAACGGCAATTTTATATTTTTTCTTCATAATTCACCTCCATAAAACTAGAATTCGTCTAATAAATTTTAATGCCCAAGATAACACAACTCTACTTATCTGTAAAACAAGGATCCATCCCGTTGATACAAAACCACACATAATTACTGTCATCAAAAACTGCCCGCAAGTAGTTTTGCAACTATCTTCTATTGCTACATTTAATACTTACATCTAGAACAATAGCACATTTTTAAAAAATTTCCATATTTTCCGACATAAATATTTTAAATAATCGTAATTGTGTTATTGACGTAAACCTCATTATCAGCTACCTTGTCGGCTCTTTTATAGGAAAAACAGTTAAAAGGAGTAAAAAAATGGCAATAAAGGTAGGTATTAATGGTTTTGGGCGTATTGGTCGCATGGTTTTCCGTGCTGCTAGCACACGTGATGATATTGTTGTAGTAGGTATTAATGACTTGCTAGACGTAGATTATCTTGCATATATGCTTAAATATGACTCTGTGCATGGTCGTTTCGATGGTACAGTAGAAGTAAAAGATGGTAACTTAGTTGTAAACGGCAACAGTATCCGTATCACAGCTGAACGTAATCCTGCAGATTTAAAATGGTCTGATGTTGAAGCTGAAGTTGTTGTTGAATCTACAGGATTCTTCCTGACAGACGAAACAGCTAGAGCTCATATAACAGCTGGTGCAAAGAAAGTTATTCTTTCAGCTCCTTCAAAAGATGCTACACCAATGTTTGTTTGCGGCGTAAATACCGACAAATACAACGGTGAAGATATTGTTTCTAACGCATCATGCACAACTAACTGCTTGGCACCAATCGCTAAAGTTCTTAACGATTCTTTCGGCATGAAACGTGGTCTAATGACAACAATTCATGCAGCTACAGCAACACAGAAAACTGTTGACGGTCCTTCAATGAAAGACTGGCGTGGCGGACGTGGAATCTTGGAAAATATCATTCCTTCTTCCACTGGTGCAGCAAAAGCAGTAGGCAAAGTTATTCCTGAGCTTAACGGCAAATTAACGGGTATGGCTTTCCGTGTCCCAACTTCAGACGTCTCTGTAGTTGACCTAACAGCTGATCTTGAAAAAGAATGTACTTACGAAGACATCTGTGCGGCAATGAAAGCTGCTTCAGAAGGTCCGCTAAAAGGCATTCTTGGTTACACAGAAGAAGCCGTTGTATCAACAGATTTCCGTAATGAGACTTGCACATCAGTATTTGACGCAAAAGCAGGTATTCAACTTGACGGCACATTTGTAAAAGTTGTTTCTTGGTATGACAATGAGTGGGGTTACTCCTGCAAAGTACTCGACCTTGCAGCAATTATTACTAAATAATTAAATTGAGTATATTACCCTGGAACCGTCATCATGTCGTGTTCCGGGGTTTTAACTTTTATAGGGGTCTATATAATGAATAAGAAAACAGTAAAAGATGTTGATTTTAACGGTAAACGTGTTCTAATGCGGGTCGATTTTAATGTACCCCTAAACGGTAGCATCATCACGGACGATACACGCATCCGTGCAGCTATCCCTACTATTAAATATGTAATAGAACAAGGTGCAACCAGCATTGTTCTTATGAGTCACCTCGGTCGCCCAAAAGGTGAAGCAAAACCTGAGTTTAGTCTGCTTCCAGCAGCAGAATATCTTGCCGAACTTCTAGGACAAGAAGTTGCCTTTGCCCCAGACTGCGTAGGCACTGAAGTTACAGCTATGGCAGAAGCACTACCTACTGGCGGAATCATGCTGCTTGAAAACCTTCGTTTCCACCCAGAAGAAGAAGGAAAAGTTAAACTTGCCGATGATGCAACTACCGAAGAAAAAGATGCGGCAAAGGCTGACATGCTTGCCAAACAAAAAGAATTTGCAAAACAACTCGCATCACTTGGCGACATCTACGTAAACGACGCATTCGGCACAGCACATCGTGCACATGCCTCAATGGCCGTTGTCACTAACGATTTCAAAGATAATGTAGCAGGTCTACTACTCGAAAAAGAAATCAAATATCTCGGCAACGCAGTAAAAAATCCTGAACACCCATTTATCGCCATCATCGGCGGTGCCAAGATCAGTGGAAAAATTGATGTTCTAACAAATCTTGCCGACAAAGTCGATACCATCATCATAGGTGGCGGCATGGTTTATACATTCTTCCTCGCTAAAGGTATTGCCGTTGGTAACTCACTAATCGAAGAAGACCGCATTGAAATGGCAAAAGAAACGCTAAAAACACTTGAAGCCGCAGGCGTAAAAGTGATGTTACCGGTTGACCATGTAGAAGCTGACGCATTTAGTGCAGATGCCAACATAAAGATAGTTCCGATGGATGGAATCGAAGACGGCTGGATGGCCCTTGATATTGGTCCGGAAACAGCCAAACTTTACGCCGAAGAAATTGCAACAGCAAAAACAATTGTATGGAATGGACCAATGGGCTGCTTTGAAATGGAGCCATTTGCAAACGGAACAATGACAGTAACAAAAGCAGTTGCCGCAGCAGATTGCGTCAGCATTATCGGTGGTGGTGATAGTGTTAGTGCCGTAAATACAAGCGGATTAGCAGATCAAATGACACACATTAGTACTGGTGGCGGTGCCAGCTTAGAGTTCCTTGAAGGAAAAAAACTACCCGGTATCGAAGCACTAAGTAATATTTAATTAGTTTTTTTGCTTCTAATATAAGCAAAAATTGTCCAAAGTTATCAATTCTTAACAGAATCTTATAAAAATTTAATTAACACGGAGAAAAAAATTGAGCAAAAAAAGAAAAATCATCATTGCCGGCAACTGGAAAATGAACAAAAGCATTCATGAAGCTGAAGAATTAACAAAAGGTATCAAACAGCTACTAGGTGAAACATCAGAAGTTGATGTTGTTGTATGCCCTACTTTCACAGCATTAAAATCTGTTGGAGATATTATTACTAACACCAACATCAAACTTGGTGCACAAAATATGCACTGGGAAGCTGAAGGTGCATACACGGGTGAGATTTCATCATCAATGTTGCGTGACCTATACTGCCACTACGTAATTCTAGGACATAGCGAACGCCGTACATATTTTGGTGAAACTGATGAAGTAGTAAACAAAAAAGTTAAAGCAGCAATTGCCGGCAACCTAATCCCTATCGTTTGTGTTGGAGAATCTCTAGAACAACGTGAATCAGACCAAACTAAAGCTATAATAAAAGATCAAATCGAAAAAAGTCTTGCCGGACTTGGTGAGGACCTTAAAAAAGTAATCATCGCTTATGAGCCAATCTGGGCTATCGGCACAGGTCTTACAGCATCACCAGAACAAGCACAAGACGTACACGCATATATTCGTGGTATTCTTGAAGAAATGGGCGGAACTGATGTTGCACAAGCTATCCGTATTCAATACGGCGGTAGCATGAAACCCACCAATGCAGACGAACTACTATCACAACCAGATATTGACGGTGGCCTAATCGGCGGTGCCGCACTTGACGCAAACTCCTTCGCTGGAATCGTCAACGCCGGAATTGAAAAATAAATAACAACAGGAGAAATAAACAGTGACTTCAATATTAACATATTTACTCATTTTAGTAGAGGCTATTGTATGCTTTCTTCTAATCTCAATTATTCTTGTTCAACGCACAAAAAGCCAAGGCGTAGGCATGGCCTTTGGCGCCGGTATGGGAGAAACATTATTTGGTTCCCACATAGGCAATGTACTAACAAAAACAACCATTATACTTGGAATTGTTTTTCTAGTAAATACAACTATTCTGGCCATGCTGGGCTCCAGAAAAAGCTCTAGCATAAGTTCTGTAACAGACTCCATTCCTGTAGTTGCCGCACCGGCACCTGCCCCAATGGTTCCACAGGACCCAGCACAATTGCCAATGACTACAGAAGAGTTACCTGTTGTTAATATGGATGAAAATATCACTGTTGATGTTTCACCGGAAGCCAAAGCAACAGAAGCAACGGCAACAGCACCTGTGCCAGCAGCTAAAGAATCTGCACCTGAAGCAAAGCCTGCTATGTAGTTTAACAACCAGATAACACCCGCTTAATTTTATGCGGGTGTTTTTTTCCGACTTGAGGTCGCCAGATCAATGAGCGAACAGAAAATAACAGAACTCACCGAAGAACTTAAACAGTTCCAAGCTGAAAAAGAGAAAATACGTATGATTGTCGGTCAAATCGGTGGTCGTGTATCAGAAAAAAACGAACGTATACTCAATGTCATCTTCATTTCACTACTGGTGCTTCTTTTTGCCGGAGATATTGCACGACACTTCTTCCATGTAAGAATGCCGGTTGACACCCTCTTTTCTATCGAAATCGGGCTACTACTAGTCTCCATGAAAATCATCTGGATGATCCACAAGCAGACAAAAGTAGAACACTTTCAATTTTGGATATTAAACTCCATTGAGTTTAGGTTAGAACAAATGTCACACGACATAAAAGAACTCAAGAAAAACAAGTGACCGAAGGACGTAAGGACAAAAGGACGAAAAGATTTTTTTCCTCCAGTCCTTCAGTCCAAAAATCACTTCACCGCATCAGTGGCATCAACATTTACAATCCCCTTACATTCAGGGTAAGCGGAGCAGCCCCAGAATTCAGAACCGCTATATTTTCCTTGTTGTGCACTACGCTTACGCATTGGCTTACCACACTTAGGACACGCCGGTGCATTCTCATCTAGCACAGTCTTATCGTCACGTACAGCACTCCGAGATTTATACATCCGTTCACGAAATCCTCCTTGTTCAAGAAAAATATCACCCTGTTGTTTTATCTGATTCTTCAACATCGCCATTGTACGTTGAAGTATCAATATCATGGCATTCGCAACCACAACACCATCTTTATTATCCAGCCAAGGAGAAAATATCGGTTTCACCCGTTGATAATATCCCCAGTACTCATGCAATTGATCATCGCCAAGATAAATTTTAGGAAGCATCAATGACGAAATCTTTTTTCGATTATCATCATCCTTACTCCATGGAATTGCATCTCGTTCTGCAAGATATATTTCATAGTCCCCCAAAAGCTCTGCCATACTAGCACGAGCAACATCAGTAAGCTTCATCTCGGTTTCTTTAGATGTCGAAGAGCGCTCTGAACCTTCAATAATATTCTGGCGTCCTGAACGTGCAGCACCAATCATTTGCCCAGCAGTCTTGCCAAGCTGATCTTGTTGCCATGGAATAAACCTCTTGCAAAAGCTAATAGTTTCCAAATGTATTACCGTAGCATAAGTAAAAGTGTGCAACCTGCGGTATCCGCCACATTTATCAAATAGCGTCATACTATATGCTCCTATTTTGTGACCGAAGGACACAAGGACGTAAGGACTTTGCTCCTCTAGTCCTTCTGTCCACCAAGTCCTTCAGCTCTGTGTCAGTCCTTCAGCCCCAGCCTCATCATCAACAATAGTGGCTTTTTCTTTTAGCTCATTCACGTTTGCTGCAATTATTTCGCCTCGTTTTGTATGCATCAGAAACTCACGGATATTTTCTCTTACATCATCAAAATCAACCGATGAACCTGCGTCATACTCTGTTTTTTCGATAATATGAAAACCAAATGATGTTTCAATAATCGCACTAAGTTCCCCTATTTCCATTGAGAAAACCGCATTATCAAATTCAGGAACCATAGCACCGCGACCAAACCAACCTAGACTACCGCCATTACTCTGACCACTTGGGCAACTAGAATGCTCTGCCGCTTCTGTAGCAAAATCAGCACCATCTTCAATCCGTTGACGAATCTGCTCTATCTTTTCACGAGCCGCAATCTTTTCCTCCTCATTATCACCTTCAACAGGAATAAGAATATGACGAGCCAATGCACGTTCAGGCTTCTTATACTCATCAGGATGAGTATTAAAATGCTCCTGTATCTCTGCCTCTGTTGGGGTAGCCGCCTCAGATGTCATCTGCTCAACAAGTTTCTCCACTCGGCATCCTTGATCAATACTATTTTTCAAAGACTCCATCGTGATATTTTGAGTAACCAGCATTTCACCGAATTTTTCCTTACCACCACTTTCCTCAATAATTTTCTCAAGCCGTGCAGTCAACTCCTCATCCTCAACACGAATATCAAGCCGATCTGCCTCGTTCAGTAATAGTTTTGCACCAATAGCCTGCTCTTTCGCCTTAGCTTTAAGCAGTGGCATCTGCTTACGGATTTCATCCTCCGGCATGTGTTGAGAATAAAAATGCACCAATCTTGACAACTCGTGCATAACAGCTTCTTCAGGGATAACTTCATCATTCACTTTAATCATAACTTATATTCCATTTCTTATTAATAATTACAAAAGTTCTAATTCGTCGACTATGCTCTCTTTTTTAATGAAAATGGTCAATCTAAAACAGTTCTAATTCACGACAATCTTCACTGTGTTCTTTCGTAGCTATATTTTCACCCAAACAGTTCTTTGCCGCGGACCATCAAACTCACAAAAATATATCCCCTGCCAAGTGCCAAGTTGCAACCTACCATTTTCAACAATAATCTGTGCCGAAGCCCCCATCATCGCCGCCTTAACATGTGCTGCTGTATTGCCCTCCGCATGCCAATAATTATTACTCCAAGGAATAACATCATCCAACACAACCTTCATATCACGCATAACATCAGGGTCAGCATTTTCATTAATTTGCACGCCCGCTGTCGTATGTGGAATAAATACCGTAACAACTCCATCTCTAATATCAGATGCCGATACTACCTCAGATACCTCTGCCGTAATGTTAATAAACTCTGTACGTGCCGTCGTTTTTACTAAAAACTTCTGCATATTTTTTCTCCTTTATCCGTATTTACAATCATAAACTTCTGTAAAGAATTTTGTAAACGTTATTATTTTGGTTTGCCTTTTCAGCATTTTATTTTGTATTTATACTCTATTAACAACCAAAGGAGCAATAAAATAAAAGCATTAATACAAAGAGTGAAATCAGGTAGCGTCACTATCAATGGCAAAGAAACTGCATCAATAGAGACCGGCTATGTCGTTCTACTTGGTGTTCGCATTGGCGACACCGACCAAGATGCCCAATACTTAGCAGAGAAAACCATAAAACTACGGGTTTTTGCCGATAATGACGGCAAAATGAATAAATCTATTGTCGATATAAAAGGAAATATACTCGTAATATCCCAGTTCACACTCTATGCCGAAACAAAAAAAGGCAATCGCCCAAGTTTTATCAAGGCAGGTAATCCACAAGCCGCAAAAATACTATACGAAGAATATGTTTCTTCATTAAGAGATAAACTAGGCGAAAACCGTGTAGTAACAGGCATATTTGCTGCAGATATGCTAGTAGAAATCGCAAATGACGGCCCTGTCACCATTGAAATAAATACTGATGGATAAATCCCAACGCAACACATCCCCTTAATCTATTTCATCCATGAAACACCTCTCCTACAAAACAGAACCGCCACATTTTTTTAATCTGCGTAAATCTGCGTAATCTGCGGATAACTTTTTACCTTTCAATTATTTTTATTTGCCTAAATCATTACAAATGTTAGTATAGTCGCTTTTAGAAATCGGATTTAGAAATATTTATGGAGTTAGCACCCAATGCAAAAACGAGATCACTTGGATTTCTGGTATGCAGTAAACAATACAGAAATCATTACAACACCAAATAAACACCTAGAAACATTTGGAACTACGACGCTGAACTATCATCTAATCAGCGAGCTGATGGATGTTACCGACCAGATCAAAGTACGCGAAGGCAGAATGCTTGCGGCTCAGCCACAAATCATTACGCCGCAAGCCTATGCCGAAACATTTATGGAGGGATTTGGCGAAGAAGCAAACAGATACATTGATTGGCTGCGCGAGCATGAGCAAGAAAACAATCTGCACATCCTGCAATATGGATACTCACTCAAACAAGAGTCTTTCAGTGAACATATTATTACAGGTGACCTTAAAACCGTGGCAAAACGTGTTGAAAAAGAAGCAAAAGCTAAAAATGATCCACTCAGTGCTGTCCTTATCGGTGTTGATGAACCATGGGATGTCTGCCTGGTAAAGCTCTTCTGGGAAGTTATCAAAAAATCTGCGAAAACCAACATTACAGACATGAATAACAGACATCTCTTTGACTCATCCGAAACACAAAAAGAACGCCTCTTTACTGAACTTGAAAAGGATTTTCTAGCAGCCAGTAAAGACAAATCGTTAATTAATGAATTAGGAGAAAAATTACAAAAGCACAATGTATTTGAACATTTTGAAGACCGCTTTTTCTCATTAGTAAAAGCCGGAAAAAAACAATCTTAATAATTAAGGAGCTATACAGTGACAGGAACATTAACAGAAAACATCTTAGCAAAAGCCTCAGGTAAATCAAAAGTGATACCGGGTGAGAATATATGGGTTAACGTAGACATCTTACTTACACATGACGTTTGTGGACCGGGTACAATAGGTGTTTTCAAAAAAGAGTTCGGTACAGATGCTAAAGTGTGGAACAAAGAAAAAGTTGTCATCATCCCTGACCATTATATTTTTACCAAAGACGGAAAAGCCCACCGTAACATAGAAACGCTAACAGAATTTGCAAAAAAACAAGGCCTACCCTACTACTACCAGCCGGGAACAGATAATTATAAAGGTGTATGCCACGTAGCATTACCGGCAGAGGGGCATGTTCGTCCTGGCGAAATAATCTTTGGCACCGATTCTCATACATGTACTCACGGAGCATTAGGAGCATTTTCTACTGGCATAGGCAACACTGATGCCGGTTTCGTTATGGGAACAGGCAAACTACTAATAAAAGTTCCTGAAACCATTCGATTTATTTTCGATGGCAAAAAACCGAACTATATTACCGGCAAAGATATGATTCTAAGAGCAATTGGTGATATCGGCGTTGCCGGTGCTACCTACTGTGCCATGGAGTTTAGTGGTGAAGCAATATCCGCACTTAGCATAGAAGAACGCATGACAATCTGTAACATGGCCATTGAGGCAGGCGGTAAAAATGGAATTATTGCAGCTGACGAAAAAACACTCGAATATGTCAAAACACGCACCAGCAAACCTTTTGAAGTAATTGAAGGCAATCCTGATGCTCCGGCAAAAGCAACTTACAATTATATTTGCGAAGAACTGGAACCATGCGTGGCAATGCCACACCTTCCGGATAAATACGCAACAGCCACTTCACAAAGAGAAGTCAAACTGACACGAGCCTATATCGGCTCATGTACCGGTGGCAAAATCGAAGATTTCATAATGGCTGCATCCATCCTAAATGGTAGAAAAGTTTCCATTAATACTTTTATCGTCCCAGCAACTACTGATGTTTCAGCAGCTCTACTGACTGAAACAATAGACGGAAAACCACTTGTACAGATATTTGCTGAAGCCGGATGCGAAGATATACCACTACCATCCTGTGCCGCATGTTTGGGGGGACCAAGAGACACCTTTGGTCGTGCAAACCAACGAGAAATTGTGATCAGCACAACCAATCGTAACTTTGTTGGGCGTATGGGGTCAAAAGAAGCAGAAATATATTTAGCATCACCATTAACCGCCGCCGCATCTGCTATAACCGGAAATATTACCGATCCAAGAGAGTTTATGTAGAAGAAGGTTAGGCATTCATGGTTCAGAATCAAAAAACTTGTAGCATCAGCTCTATGAGCTGAAAAGCGAAAATAAAAAGGAAACTTATATAATGGAAAACAACAATATCATAAAAGGCAAAGTATATATACTTGGCGACAACATAGATACAGACCAAATAATACCGGCAGAATATCTTAACTTAGTACCAACCATTCCGGAAGAGTATGACAAACTTGGTAGTTACGCAATGGCCGGGTTACCTCTTGATGCCGAACAATTTATTGCTGAAGGTGAAGCTAAAACCGAATATCAAATCATGATTGCCGGTGCCAACTTTGGTTGCGGATCATCGCGTGAACATGCGCCTATAGCCCTTAGTGCCGCCGGCGTAAAAGCAATTATTGCAGAGTCGTATGCCAGAATATTTTTTCGTAACTCTGTATCTACCGGTGAAGTATATCCGCTTGAGTCAACCGAATCACTTAACAAAGTGCTTAAAACCGGCGATGAGATAGAAATAGATATGGACAAAGAGGAACTAACAAATCTGGCTGATAACAAAACATATTCACTAAAGCCTATTGGTGATGTTGCACCTGTAATTGCCGCTGGTGGTATTTTTGCTTATGCACGCAAGCAGGGAATGATAAAATAACAATGAATACAGATTCAAATCAAGCACCTGTTACCGATACAGTACAAAGCCAGAAAAAACAGACACGAGTTATAGCTATTGGCAACCAGAAAGGCGGCGTGGGTAAAACAACCACCACAATAAACCTTTCGGCATGCCTAGGAGAACTTGGCGTCAACGTTCTAGTGCTTGATCTTGACCCGCAGTCAAATGCAACCAGTGGACTGGGATTACCCAAACAAGAAGGTACCAGTATTTATAATGCTCTCCTAGAAAACAAATCTGCTTTCGACCTGATACAAAACAGTGTTGCCGAAAATGTTGATATTATTCCTGCCGAGCTAGATCTTGCCGGTGCAGAAATAGACGTTGCCCGAATGGATAATTACCTACACTGTGTAAAAAACGCCATCGACCCCATCACCGAAACCGGAATTTATGACTTTATCCTTATTGATTGCCCGCCATCACTGGGAATCTTGACAATGAATGCATTAACATTAGCACATTCATTTATTGCACCTATTCAATGTGAATACTACGCACTAGAAGGCCTAAGCGTTATTTCCAGTATGATAGACAAACTACACGATAGTGGCGTTAATCCCAAACTAGAAATCGAAGGCATTCTAATGACCATGTATGATAGCCGAAACAATCTATCAGCACAAGTAGTAGCAGAAGTAAAAGCACACTTTGAAGAAAAGCTATACGACACCATAATTCCCCGCAATGTTCGTCTAAGCGAAGCACCCAGCTACGGTATACCTATAATACAATATGATGCCAACTCAAAAGGAGCGGCAGCCTACCGCCAGCTAGCACTGGAATTTGTAAAAAGACGCGGCTGGAAAGTAGAAATAGAAAATTAAAAGTAGTTACCTACCGGGAGGTAACATATATACTAGAATTCTGCGAGACACTCTACCTCTAGAAGATGGATAGATGCTTATCCTCACCCGTTCCACATAACTCCCATTGCACCCATAAGCCCCATTCTTTAGTTACTTAGAACGATTCTCTTTTCGCAGCCGGCGTAACTTGCCTGCCACACCAATTTTCTGTACTTGTGACATGTGATCCACAAGAAGAACACCGTTTAAATGATCAAGTTCATGCTGTACAGCACGTGCCAGCAATCCAGAAGCTTGTAATTCTATGGTTTTATTCTCAAGTGATGTATATTTAACAATAACACTTTCAGCACGTTTTACTGTTGCATATATTCCGGGGAAACTAAGACACCCCTCAGAACCGGACTGTTCACCAATAGTTGATATTATCTCTGGGTTGATCAGAATAAGTGGTTCACCGATACCAGGAGATACTGGATTTGGTTCAGCTCCCTTCTCAATATCATAATCTGTAGGAATCTCTATTACACATACTGCTTCAGACCGCCCAACCTGTTCAGCAGCCAAGCCCAACCCTTTATTCTCATGCATCGTACTGATTAACTCTTTAACAAATGCCTTTACATCATCATTAACACACTCGACCGGCGTAGACTTCACTCTTAAAGCCTTATTGCCATAAAACACAACCTCATTAGACATAACAAATTCCATTTTCTACTTTTTCAACCAATTATTTAAAATCAGACAACACTATTCACTATTTTTAATCATATTACCATAATAAATCCTAAATCTATATTTTTTTGATTTAATAGTGACAATCAATACGAAATTTACTATGGTTTAAGAATATGAAAAACAAATTACTAGAAATATCACATATACGCAGTTGCCTCATACGCATGGAGGAAACCATTATCTTTGCATTGATTGAGCGTGCCCAGTTCAAACTGAATGATATCATCTATAAAGTCGGGGCATTTGGTTCAGAGATAGACCAAAATGATAGCCTTGTGGGATACTTACTACACGAAACAGAAACAATTCATGCACGCATGCGTCGATATACTTCTACGCAAGAAAAATCATTCTTTACTGATCTACCTAAACCTATGTTACCGCCATTACATGAAGATCATTCTACAATCAAGCCAAACAGCATCAATGTTAATGATGAGATACGGCATATTTACGAAAAAGAAACTGTTCCACAGCTATGCGAGCCTGGTGATGACGGACAATACGGATCCAGTTCAGTCTGTGATGTGACGTGCTTACAGGCTATTTCAACTAGAGTCCACTTTGCACAATTAGTTGCCGAAAGCAAATATCTGGAAAACAAAGAAAAATGCGACCTATATATCAAGGCTGGTGACGACGAATCTATCATGAATCTGATAACTAACAAAAAAGTAGAAGCAGCAGTTATTGATAGAGTTCACAAAAAAGCCACGGCTTATGGACAAGACCCAGGATCAGAAACTGAAACATCAAAAATCAACGCAAGAATTGTTACCGACCTTTATAGCCAATGGATCATTCCATTAACCAAAAAGGTTGAGGTACTATATCTTTTACAGCGACTTAAATAACAAATCTGTATCAGCAAGAACAAGATTATTTTCTTCCGCAATTATAAGTGCTTCCCCAATATTGGCAACAATATCACCTGGCTGATGTGCATCAGAATTGCAAATAACTTGTATTTCATACTCTCTAGCTAACTCCCAGAATGGTAAAAGCGGATAAGGCCTGCGCTCACCTTCAGGCGCTGAAACCTTATCCTTTCGTAATCCATAGCCATTAATTTCCAAAACAACACTCAACTCTTCTGCAGCAGTTAAAATATCTCTTGAGCAGGCAATACAATTCTCATCCCAAGCCAACCCAGCATAACCAAACACATCAGGATGTGCCATAAAAGCGAATAATCCAGAAGCCATAGATTCAATCGTGTATTTTGCAAAGGCACTCAAATGCCGATACTCTAACGCCCCCAACCCCATCCAAGCACCATGATACGGAATATAATGAACCCCGCAAACCAAATAGTCAAAAGCATGCTCCCCCAATAAAACATCTTCATAAAATGCATGATATTCTACAGCATATTCACATTCAGCAGCTTTTAGAATATTAACCTGCGGATATTGCTCTATTGCGGAATCTATCTCTTCAATATAATCGCCTAAATCTTTCATCGGCATACGAACATTAGACCAACGATTGTCCGGCAATGGACTATGATCAGAAATACCGATTTCTACCAGCCCATGTTCAATTCCTGCCTCAATGTAATCGGCAACATTTCCAGTTGCATGTTTACAACGGGCAGTATGTGTATGGTAATTCTTTGTTACTTGCATAAAATAATTTCCTTTTGAGGCACTTGCAAAACTATCTGCGGGCACCTCTTTTAAATACATTCAACATATAAATGCACAGATTGTTCATCGCCAGACCCAACTTCCCAGCCTCGTGCAACTCTAAAGTTCGGGATCCAGATAATTTCATCCCCACATTCTACTACCGGAATACGCTCCCGTTGTTTCACAGGAACTTTTTCATTAACAAAAATATCTTGCAGTTTCTGCGTCCCATTTATTCCAAGCGGCTTCATTCGGTCGCCAGCACGCCAAGAACGAACGAATAACGGTTTATTACCTATAGTAGCCAATGAAACTGAACCTGTTGCCGGAAGTTCACCCACAGCCCCCAGTTTTTTCTTTATAATACCACTAGAAATTTTAGCACAAATCCGTATTGAAATTTCCTCTAAAATAATCTCAAATGGAACTTTGACTTCAATACAAAATGAATTATGAACCACTTTATCTGTATTAAGTTCAAACAGCAACTTGTCATACTGACGTGTAAGCAAAGCACCATCAAATAATTGAACAGAGCGACTTCCTTCATTATTCTTGCAAAGTAATTCGTCCGCTCTTTGAATTAACTGAAAACTAAGTTTGTCTATACTTACCCCCGAAGTACCCAGCCACAATCTTAATACCCGCCGTCGTGCGGCAATCGGTTCTTTCTGTAACCCCCTAGTATTAAGCCCATCTTTATCAGAATATTTCTTAAGCAATCTACAACATAACTTATCCAACCAAATAGCTTCATCACGCAAAATATCAGCAGTACGACAAAGAGTTTCTTTTATAGAGCTATTAAGATTATTCTTTAGCCACGGTAAAAGTTCATGCCGCACTCGATTACGCAAGAATGCTGTATCATTGTTCGAAGAATCTTCTCTCCAACTTTGATTCTCGTCCTCTATAAATGCTACAAGTTGTTTTCTGCTAATCCCCAATAACGGTCGTATCAAGCAAATCCCATCTCGCACCGCTTTATGGGAAATGCCACTAAGTCCATCAATCCCAGCACCTCGTGCAAGTTTAAGCAAAACCGTTTCCGCTTGATCATCAGCTGTATGAGCCGTTGCCACCAATTTAGTTTTAAAATGATTCGCCGCACGAACAAAAAACTCATAACGCTCAGCACGGGCAGCCATTTCCAGCGAAATGCCATCATCAGTAGCACGAGCAAATACATCCACCTTTTCACTGAAAAATGAAACACCAAGAGTAGCACACAAGGCTTCAACAAATGCCATATCAGTATCTGACTCTTCATCACGAAGATCATGATTAAGATGTGCAACAACCAACTTAAACCCTATATTAGGTGCAAGTTTATGCAGACCGGTTAATAGTGCAACAGAATCAGCACCACCGGAAACCCCAACAAGCACAGTGTCCCCAGCGAATATCAACTCATTATCAACAATAGCATTCTGTAACAACTCTAAATACATACCCCACCAACGACCAACTGCAAACTGATAACTGCTAACTGATAACTGCCACGCCGCCCATATACGGAACAATCGCATCAGGCAACACAACAGACCCATCCTCTTGCTGTCCATTCTCAAGGATAGCAACAACCAGACGCGGTAGTGCTACACCAGAGCCGTTAAGCGTATGCACAAATTGAACTTTCCCATTTTCATCGCGATATCTTATCCCCGCTCTACGAGCCTGAAAATCTCTAAAATTACTACAAGAAGAAACTTCCAACCACGCCTTCTGACCAGGTGCCCACAGCTCCAAATCATAACACTTGGATGCCGCAAAACTAATATCACCACTACAAAGTGATAAAATCCGATAACATAACCCTAAACGTTGTAATACTTCCTCAGCATTGCCTAACAGTAATTCCAGTTCCTCATCAGACTTAGATGGCTCAACATATTTAACCATTTCAACTTTATCAAACTGATGAACCCTCAATAAACCGCGAGTCATTTTCCCAGCAGCACCGGCTTCACGCCGAAAACATGGAGTATATGCAGTAAGGTATACCGGCAATTCCTGATCTATAATCTCCTGTCGATAAATATTGGTTACAGGAACCTCCGCAGTAGGAATAAGATATAGATCATCTTCTCCCAGGCGGTACATATCTTCTGCCATCTTAGGAAGTTGCCCGGTCCCCGTCATTGCATCAGCATTACATAAGAACGGTGGTGACACTTCAAGGTAGCCATGCTCTGTAGTATGTAGATCAAGCATAAACTGAATGAGTGCACGCTCTAGGCGTGCACCAACGCCAGTAAATAACGGGAACCCTGCACCAGTCATTCGTGCGGCACGTGCAAAATCAAACAACTTAAGATTTTCGCCTATTTCAATATGAGTTTTAGGTTCAAAATTAAAACTCTTCGGTTCTCCATATTGCTTAATTTCCTTATTCGCACTTTCATCCATACCAACCGGTGTTGTCTCATGCGGAATATTAGGAATACTCAACATAACAGATTGCAAGTTCTCAGTAACGACTAGTGCCTGTTTATCAAGAGCACTTATCTCTTCCCCCATAGAGCGAACTGATGCCTGAATGGCAGAAGTATCATCACCACGCTTCTTTGCTGCACCAATTTCCTTAGAAACCTTATTGCGCTCCCCCTTGAGAGACTCGACCTTAGTCAATATAGCACGCCTATCTTCATCCAACGTCAATACCGAATCCACCACATCAACAGAAGCACCACGTTTTTCTAATCCCTTCCGAACAACATCAGGATTTTCTCTTAATAATTTTATATCTAACATTTATCATTCCTCTTCTAATCTTTTAAAAAGAAGTTAACAGTCTACACTCCTCGACCTTAAGTTAAAAGGAAAAACTAAAAAGAAGTACGCTGTCAGTTACGCTCTACTGAAAAAAATTCAAGACAGAATCATTTTATTACAGAATTATTGTTGTCAACGGTTTTTATGACAGAATCATTTTATGACAGAATTATTGTTGCTCGACGGTTTTTATGACAGAATCATTTTATGACAGAATTATTGTTGCTCAACGGTTTTTATGACAGAATTATTGTTGTCAACGGTTTTTATGACAGAATCATTTTATGACAGAATTATTGTTGCT
>CAMZLY010000071.1 GCA_947311825.1 uncultured bacterium | reverse complement strand
TTTGAGCAATTGGAGCATACCCGTAGGGTCTGTAAAATTGCGAAAAAGCGGAATATGCCGCATAAAATCAAAAAGTGTTCGCAGATAGTTTTGCAAGTGCCTCTAATATCTAAAATATATTTCCACGGTGGTTTAGATTTCCATTTCATCTTACGAGCTGCGTCCTCATACTCAAAGATCAATGGGACCGATATATGAATATCAAATTTCTTCAGCCCGATAAAAGATAACAATAAATATGATGTACCACGATCTGACCGTAACGCAGTAACAAGCACATTTGTATCAATCACAACCTAATATAATCCATTCATATTTGGTATCGTATGTAATGCCGAAAAACAAGTCAATGCATTTTCTTATTTTGTTAGAGCCGCTCTACTGAATACAGTAGTATCCTGTTGGAAATTCATAGTTGGATGTTGAGTATTGGAAGCTCTTTTACTTCACCTTTTCATGGCTCTAGCAGCATCTCTATCTGCAGTCTTGCGACGAAGAGTTTCCCGCTTATCCTGTGTTTGTTTACCTTTGCAAACACCAAGATCAATTTTGACATTTCCACGTTTAAAGTACATTGAAAGAGGGATCAAGGTTTGTCCCAACCGCTCAACACTAGCTTTTATTTTGAGGATTTCTTTACGGTGTAGTAGCAACTTTCTAGGGCGATCTGAAACATGATTATAATGCCCGCCATGTGAATAAGGAGGAATATCAGTACCATGCATGATAATCTCACCGTCCTCTATACGGGCATAAGAACCAACAAGGCTTATATGACCATCTCTGATAGACTTAACTTCAGAGCCTTTTAGCACAACACCAGCCTCAAACTTTTCGACCACAAAATAATCGTGCAAAGCTTTTCTATTTGACGCAATGCGACTATTTGTTTTACCAGAAGTTGCCATTATTATTCCCCAAAGCCTACAAACCACTACCCAACAGCCTACAAGCCTACAGTCTATAGCCTAACCCCAGCCTAATTAAAAGCCGATTTCAGCAATAATTTTGCCCTGTGCGATTTCGCGTAAAGCTGTATCTACTTTTTCTTCATCCCATGCTTCAGGACGAACATAAGGTTGAAAACCCGAATTTAACTGACGGACACGCTTAGATACCATATTAACCAAAACAGGTACATTCGGTATCCGTTCTCTGGCTTGCTCAAGAAGTTCTGAATTCATAATTATTTTTTCCTATTCATATATAAATAAAAGCGGGGGCATAATATGCTCCCCGCTCAATTAAGTCAAACAATTATATTTTTTACATCATTCCAGGCATGCCACCCATGCCACCCATTCCGCCCATTCCACCCATATCTGGTGGTGGCATCATTGGCTTATCATCTTCTGGCATATCAGTAATCATACACTCAGTTGTAAGAAGCATACCAGCAATACTAGCTGCATTCTGCAATGCTGTACGAGTAACCTTAGCAGGATCAAGGACACCAGCTTTGATTAGATCGCAATATTCGCGTGTAGCAACATTAAAACCATTGCTTCCTTTTGCCTTAGCAACATTCTGTACAACAATAGCAGGCTCAATACCGGCATTAATAACTAACTGACGTAACGGCATTTCAAGTGCTGCTTCAACAATCTTAACACCAACGGCTTCGTCACCTTCAACATCAAGTTTAGAAACTGCTGCACGTGCACGTAGTAATGCAACACCACCACCGGCAACAACGCCTTCTTCAACCGCAGCACGAGTAGCATGTAATGCATCTTCTACACGAGCTTTCTTTTCCTTCATTTCGGTTTCAGTAATAGCACCAACATTAATTACTGCAACACCACCAGCAAGCTTAGCTAGACGTTCCTGTAATTTTTCACGATCATAATCAGAAGATGTTTCTTCGATCTGACGTTTAATCTGCTTTACGCGCCCCTGAATAGCAGAAGTCTTACCACCACCTTCAACGATAGTTGTGTTATCTTTGTCGATAGAGATATGACGAGCAGATCCAAGATCTTCAAGTGTGACGTTTTCAAGTTTTTCGCCAAGCTCTTCAGTCAGACATTTGCCGCCTGTAAGAATTGCAATATCTTCCATCATGGCTTTACGGCGATCACCAAAACCAGGAGCTTTAACAGCACAACAAGTCAAAGTACCACGTAAACGGTTAACAACCAAAGTTGCCAACGCTTCGCCTTCAACATCTTCAGCGATGATCAAGAGTTGTTTACCGGCTTTTGCAACTGACTGCAGAAGTGGAAGCAATTCCTGAAGGTTAGATATCTTTTTCTCGTGGATCAAGATAACAGCATTATCCATGATACATTCCATAGTATCGGCATTTGTAGAGAAATAAGGAGATAAATATCCCTTATCAAACTGCATACCTTCAACTACATCAACTGTAGTATCCATAGTCTTTGCTTCTTCAACAGTAATAGTGCCATCTTTACCAACTTTATCCATCGCATTGGCAATTTTATCACCAATATCGCTATCCCCATTAGCAGAAATAGTAGCAACCTGAGCGATTTCTGTATGTGCACGAACCTTTTTGCTCTGCTTAGAAATTGACTCAATTACAGCTGCTGCTGCTTTATCAATACCGCGTTTAATATGTGTAGCGTTAGCACCTGCAACCAAGTTCTTGATACCTTCACGGTAGATAGCTTCTGTCAGCAAAGTAGCTGTAGTTGTACCATCACCAGCGTTATCACTAGTCTTGCTGGCAACTTCACGAACCATCTGTGCACCCATGTTTTCAAACGGGTCACATAATTCAATCTCTTTTGCAACAGAAACACCATCTTTAGTAATTGTAGGTGAGCCAAAGCTCTTATCAATGATCACATTACGACCAGCTGGTCCCAATGTAGTTTTTACTGCATTACTAAGTTTTTCAATACCAAGCAATACCGCCTGGCGTGCGTCATTTTCGTACTTTAATTGTTTACCTTTAGCCATTTTATTTTAATCCTTTATTTTTGTTTAATTAACTATATTAACTAAAATTTACTCAACAATAGCGAGAATATCATCTTCACGTACAATCTGATACTCCTCATCACCAACTTTAATTTCTGAACCACCATATTTAGGCATAAGAACGATATCGCCCTTTTTGACATTCATCGGAACAGCTTTACCATTCTCATCTAAACGCCCAGCCCCTACTGCAATAACTTTTCCTTCCTGTGGCTTCTCTTTAGCTGAATCAGGAATAATGATTCCGCCCTTTTCCACTTCTTTAACTTCCAATGCCTGAACAAGAACACGATCTCCCAGAGGTCTAATCTTCATACTTTTACTACCTTTCTTTTTATTTATTAATTATTGTGAACAGCAAATAATCTTCAACAAACTATTCACTGTTCACTATTCACTATTAGTTATTCACTATTTTTTATCGTCATCTACCATTTCAAAATCAGCGTCGATAACATCGCCATCATCTTTAGCTTCAGCTTCACCGCCTGCTGCACCAGCATCTGCACCCGGTGCTTCACCTGCACCTGCACCAGCTTCTGCTCCTGCTTCACCAGGTTGGGCATACATTTCAGCAGAAATCGCCTGCATCTCTGTATTCAAAGCTTCCATCTTAGCCTTTATTTCCTCAGTATTATCACTCTTTAACGCTTCCTTAAGCGCCTCTACAGCAGATTCTACTTTAGTCTTAGCTTCTTCACTGACCTTGTCTTCATTTTCTTTCAATAATTTCTCTGTCTGATAAACAATGCTCTCAGCACTATTTTTAGTATCGACAGCTTCACGACGTTTTTCATCCTCATCAGCATGCTTAGCCGCATCATCAACCATCTGGCTAATTTCATCATCAGACAAACCGCTGGATGCAGTAATAGTAATATGCTGCTCTTTACCAGTACCGAGATCCTTTGCCGACACTTTAAGAATTCCATTTGCATCAATATCAAATGACACTTCAATCTGCGGAACACCACGAGCTGCCGGAGGAATACCGTCCAAGTTAAAACGACCAATTGACTTATTATCACCAGCCATTTTACGCTCCCCTTGAAGAACATGAATCTCTACTGCTGGCTGATTATCAGCAGCAGTACTGAAAATTTCACTCTTCTTGGTAGGAATTGTAGTATTACGCTCAATCAGCGTTGTGCAAACATTACCAAGCGTTTCAATACCAAGCGACAATGGCGTTACATCAAGCAACAATACATCCTTAACATCACCAGCAAGAATACCACCCTGGATAGCCGCACCAATAGCAACTACTTCATCCGGATTAACCCCCTTATGCGGCTCTTTGCCGAATAATTTCTGCACAATATCCTGAACCAACGGCATACGAGTCATACCACCAACAAGAATAACCTCATGTACATTATCAACATCAGCGTCTTTTAAGCAGGCTTTGCATGGTGCAAGTGTGCGGTCAACAAGATCACCAACTAACTGTTCCATTTTGGCCCGTGTTAAAGCAACATTAAGATGCTTAGGTCCAGATGCATCAGCAGTAATAAACGGCAAGTTAATATCAGTCTGCTGTGAACTTGAAAGTTCGCATTTGGCTTTTTCCGCCGCCTCTTTTAAACGCTGTAAAGCCATTGCATCACTGGATAGATCAACACCTTGTTCCTTCTTAAAATCATCAACCAACCAATCAATAATAGCCTGATCAAAATCATCTCCACCAAGATGAGTATCACCATTAGTAGCCTTAACTTCAAACACACCATCACCGATATCTAAAATTGACACATCAAATGTACCACCACCCAAATCGTATACTGCAATATGCTCTTCCTTCTTCTTATCCAAACCATAAGCCAAAGATGCGGCAGTTGGTTCATTGATAATACGAAGAATTTCAAGACCAGCAACTTTTCCTGCATCCTTAGTTGCCTGACGCTGACTGTCATTAAAATAAGCAGGCACAGTAACTACAGCCTGCGTAATCTTTTCACCAAGGAAAGCCTCAGCATCAGTACGCAACTTCTGCAAAATCATAGACGAAACTTCCGGCGGCGAATACTTCTTTCCATCCACATTTACATGTGCATCACCATTTTTAGCTTTAACAACATCATAAGGCACCATTCCTATTTCATGGCTGATTTCATCATACTTACGCCCCATAAGACGTTTAACAGAAAATATAGTGTTTGTTGGGTTTGTTACAGCCTGCCGTTTAGCAGCCTGACCAACCAGACGTTCACCACTCTTTGTAAACGCAACAATTGACGGTGTCGTCCGTGTTCCCTCTGCATTCGGGATAACAACAGGCTCCCCCCCCTCCATAACGGCCATACACGAGTTGGTCGTTCCTAAATCTATTCCTAATACTTTTGACATAACAATGTCCTCCTTTAATTTTCCTTATTTACAATATAAATTATTTCACGCTCCTTATAGCACATCCCATGCCAACAATTGTACAAAGCCATAAAACAAAACCATAAACCATTGAAAACAAACAACTAACGACCAAACAATAAATATCCGCAAAAAACACTGCGACATAAATGCGTGGCGTTATGTCACACATTTACCCCTAAACCAGCCAGACAGGGACATACTGTCCCAGCCAATCCGTCACGCTATAAAGGAGCTCGGAGAAAAACACATATCCATCAAAGGTAGGGCGAGCAGTAATTACCTACTATTGACTCTTCAACCTAGATTCGGGCATAGTTTTACCCTTTTGGATTATGTTTTCACTGGTCTATTTATGGCTTTATTCCAAAAGTCCAATGTGTAATGTAAACTAACCGTTTGAAAAATGCATACATTTTTCAATTCGGTTCAGTTCGTTGTTCGGATTATGGTTTCCCGTTCCATCCGGCGAGTTTTGCCATCATCCACCAAAAGGCTCTTCCTTTTAGGGCAGCGTTTAAGGGGCGGGTATGCGAAGCACTTTCCGGCAAAGCAATTCCATGGTCAGGGTGTTTGGCTATCCACTCATCACACCAGTTAGCGTCCCTTCGTCCATCATCATTCCTATCGTATAAACACCCATCATTCGCTCGGCGTTGAAGAAAGCTATTCCCATCAGGGTCAAAACTCTCGATGTCTGCAAAATCAAAAAGAACTTTCTTGTGCGTTTTACAATATTTGCGTATCTGGTTATTACATTTGTTAAGATTTCCGTCTACGCCACTCCCATCCAGATGTCCTGTCATATAAATAAAGATAACATCAAAGTATTCCGATTCCAGTTCTGTCATTGCTTGAAGGTAGCTGTTTATACCTTTCTCAGTGTTATCACTGCAACCTCCACACCAGGACCAAATAACTACATTTACATCATTGCCGGGACGTGACAACTGATCTCTGGTCTTTTTCATCCACCTCATATCACCACGGTGCCCAAGATCACCACTGGTTTCTTGATAAGAAAGTGCACCATCTTTCCCTGTTGTATTGAAACGGAAGATCCCTTTGTTGATTATACTCATACCACTTGTGATTTGACTGCCATGTGATGTATGCCCATACCAAACCCGGAACTGTTTTCCGGCCTTACTAATCCAACGTACAGGAACCTTGGAAATATCTGTGCAAGTGTGATCGATAATCAACGCTTTTTTCCTGTGGAACGCAACTTCACTCTCAGAGTCGTGAGCCCAAATCTCTCCTGAGAAGACCGGAATTGAACTACCTACCACTATACACGATAGCAAAAAACCAAATACAAACACTCTGCACATTCTGTATCCTACCTTTCTATTATTTTTGTTTTAGCCGAACGTTGAAATCACGTTCAAAATGTGCCAGCATTTTGTAACGTGCATTTTTTTGTTCGCATTTTAAGAGCATATCAATTTATCATATTCAGCATCTGTTCCAATCCAGAACCAGACAATACCATCATGTGATTGAACTCCCATTGCACGGTAGTATCACCGACTCTAACTGACCAGAATCGTCCTACTTTCTTGAAGCGCAAAGAGGGATGCCTTGGATATTTTTGTAATATGGAAAAATTATTATCTGCCAACTTTTGAATATTCTTAGGTAGACCAAAATATGATTTCCAGAATCTAGGATTTGCATGGTAGTTCACAATGCAGAACACCGTCCATCTGCCAAATCACGAAGGGCTTCATCGGCTAAATGATCAAGCTTTCCGGTTTTTGCATCCTGCTCAAATTGTTTATCCCATGTATTTGCATCAAACTTCTCAAACCAAGAACGAAATTTACCGAGATCAGGTTCAGGAAGAAAAGTAACGGATTCTTCTATTTCTTGTAAAGTTGTCATGATCCAAAGATAACAAGTTACACATTGCAGAGCAAGTCTCATTTTTTATTTATGCGAACGTTTCTGAATGACAGTTTTCAAAAGAGTGAGATCTGCCGCCTCCAATCACATGCCCAGAATGTAAGATTGCTATGATATTTGAAAGGCGTTTCACTAGACTTCAACGACTCTGCTGTGAAGGCATTTATTCAAGGGGACCGCCATAACAAATAAAATGATACAACAGAACCAACTAGCTACAATACCCGTTTGTAATATAATATATGCGGGACAATACCCCTGTGTCTACCGCTATAAAATAACCGTTATTCGGCAACCGTTACGGTCCAATCTAAACGCTGCCACAACCGTAATATCGATTGTATATAATATATTATCCGGCAACTCTTCATCTTTGTTGCAATTAATGACACTCAGGTGTTCTGCGGGATAGTGGAAAACACATAAGAGCATCAAACCTACGCCAGCTTAGTCCAACACAAGGTTTCATTGTGTGCTACGACACATTGAAACCTTCTTTTTGTTCAACTATATTTATGCAATCATTGCTTCAACTTGAGTTGGCAATTTTGTAAGAATTACTTCCTTTAAATCAATTTTCTTGCTAGCATTATCAATGTCGATACCAACAATATTGCCTTTAGAATCATAATCCAGAGTGACACCTTCTGATATTTCTTCAGTTTCTATGCTATCGTTAGATGATAAATCAATATACAGAGAATCAGTATCTTTATAATAGTTTAGTTTCATATTTTAAACCTCCTGTCAGGGAATGCATTATGTATTGTTATTTTATCTTCCAAGGTAATTACACGAAGACAGATCTCGCAAGGCTTCAGGAATGTGACCGTTGTCGAACAGCCATGGGAGCCGCAGCCCTAGGCTACGACGAATATGCTTGTTCAATCCATCAACATTTTCGTCTGGAAGCATGGGTCTTGTTGTGAGGTCAATGCACAGCCGGAACATCGTTCCGGCCGCATTGAAACAACCAATTGCCAAACAGGCAGCTCCTTCCCTGAATGCCGATTCGACATCCGGTGCCAGATACTCAGGAGGGCTCTTGGACGCAACATCCTTGAGACAGATGTATCCTCCGATATCAGCAATTCGGTTGACTGCGGCAGGGAAGGCGGAAAGCAAGTTGAATTTTTCATCCTTCCCATAGTCTCTCTGGGTGAGAATGAATACGGTCGATCTCCTACAGGAACGGCAGATACAGAACGCCTCACAGCGCCCCTGCCAATCATGATAGCGGTCGATGGGAATCTGCCTCAGTAAATCAAAGGTCATTTCCATTGCTCCGCAGCGGGGGCAATTTGCCACGAGTTCAGACATAAGCGTTCTCCTTTTTCATCACCCAACGTTGAAATCACGTTCAAAATGCGCCAGCATTTTGGAACGTGCATTTTCTGGTTGAACTACTATTTTTAAATAAATCATTGTGCGTTCCAGTCCTCTCCAAACGAAGGCTGTTTCCATGAATTGTATATATCAATATCCAATCAGGCTCGATATGACAATCTCGTGATAGATGCCATCTCCCTACAAGTGCGTGATCACAATGCTTTAAGTCTAATTTCTTATCACAAGCTAGACTGTTAACAATACTACGAAGCTTTGTTAAGTCTTTGCCACGCTTTCGCATTTTCTTTATGTCACGAGAAAACTGAGTAGTTTGTGAAACTTCTCTCATTTTTCCCAGCTCTCACACATATCATCTATTGAATCGAACTCAATAATATCTTCACCTCTACTACTCTTATCAAGAGTATCAGCAGTAATATGATTGGGTACGTCAACGGTAAACGGTATTCCTCCGCGAAGTGTTATTTGGCGGTAAAAAATACGAATAGCTTCAGTTGGAGAAATCCCAACTTTACGAAGTATTCCTTCTGCCTTACTTTTTATCGCAGGCTCAATTCGTGCATGTATAACTGCTGTTTTCATAAAAACCAACGTGACACAAATGCAACACAGATGCAAGTGTTTTATTTTTTGTTCAACGTTTAAATCAGAATTTTTCGCGGCTACGCAAAACTCTGCACTTCATTGTTCGATTGTCATCCATGATGGCAACGAGGTTCCTGTCGCCATGGTGTAGGCAGTTTCGGGAGCAATATCAATTTCACCATTCCAAGTAATCACACCTAATTCTTTATTGATTTCAACTTGACGAAATACTGAAGGATCTTTTAGTTTTGAAAACACACCACCTTTGGCTATAAATACACTGCAATCCAATATTCCTGATTTACCGTCGTCAAATGTTAATTGGAGCATGAAGTCTTTTTTGTATTTAACATTTACTATATCATGATACATTACATTTCTCCTAGTCTAGAGGTTGTATTTTTTTTGGTGCTTTTTCAGATTTAGCTAAGTTCCAGTCCTCAAGAAGTTCGTCTTGGTGTTGACTTGCCCATTCGATTACAAGTCCGAGGGCTCTGCTTGGCAATTTCCCTTCAAGAATTCTGAGGGATTTAATATCAATTGCCACTTTATATTCTCCATATCTGGCATGAAAATGCGGAGGATTATGCTCGTTGTAAAATACAGCAATAATTATACCAAAGAATCTACTGATTTCAGGCATTGTTGATCTCCTTATACTTATCAATTTGAACATCATTGCATTTTGATAATCAAATATCAATAAATATCGAACGTTATAAATCACGTTCAAAATGCGCCAGCATTTTGTAACGTGCATTTTTTGGTTCTCATTTGTATATATCTTTTCTGTCTGCAATGCTTAAAACTAAAATCACAAGTTCATTATTGAATATCTCGTAAATAACCCTGAAGTTGCCAACACGTATTCGCCATGCATTTCTTCCCGTAAGTTTTTTGCTTTGTACCGGATGAGGATTACTGGATAAATCCTTTATCGATTTAATAATTCTAGATTGATACGGTTCTGGAATCTTGGCTAAAGACTTTTGAGCTTTACGTCTAATTGTAATAATATACGACATTATTATGCTTTAATTTCAATTATTGCCTGTTCAAATGGAATAACTTCATCAGTTGTATCTGCTTTTGCCGTATCATAGGCTCGTATATCTTCTAATTCCTCCATCTCAGAAAGAATGCTTTTCCATTCATTAAACCTAATTATGACAGCTTTCTTTTGAGCTTTATCATTTATTATGTATTCAGGATGTACTGCTATCATTATATCATCTCCTATTAGTTAGGTATAAATAATATGCTTTTGATTGAAAGTGTCAATGTTTTTATGAGAACGGTCACAATGACCGTTTTTTTGTTTTTTCAAATTAGATGTTGATACTAGTAAAAATTATTTTATAAGTAAAGTAATGATATAAAAAACAGCCCACAAAAAATACGCGTGTCTGGTTGGAATTGGTTTGTTTCACAATGCAGTGTTGCCAGTTGTGTTATAAAAAGTTTTTAATGGTTTTTTGATTTTGTTTTATCTGGATGGTTTATCCGGCAAC
>CAMZLY010000070.1 GCA_947311825.1 uncultured bacterium | reverse complement strand
TTTCGCAATTTTACAGACCCTACGGGTATGCTCCAATTGTTCAAAAGGCAGAATTTGCTCGCCTAAAACACGAAAAATTGCCTCGCACAGTAGTTTTGCAAGCACCTCTGTAGATAACAGTTTTTATAGGTCGCATAGTATGGAAAAATCAGATAAACGTGAGCTGATCTTAAGAGCAGCGGAGAAAATATTTAGAGATAAGCGATTTCATGAGGTTAAACTTGATGAAATTGCCGCACTTGCTCGTGTTGGTAAAGGAACTATATACCTTTATTTTGAAAGTAAGGAGGATTTATTTTTTCAGTTGGCTATGGATGGTTTTGATGAGCTTTGTCTATTGGTGCATGCGGTTGCCGATTCGGATAAGTTTTTTCGTAATAAACTAATTGATATGTGTAGGGCGTTAAGCGAGTTTTTTAGCGAGCGGCGACCGTTATTACGCATAATAAGTGAAGAGCAGGATGTTTTAAGTGGGCGGGACTCTGAAATGAAGAATCTTTTGCGAAATAATCATCAAAAACTTATTACGGCTGTTAATAGAGTTTTTGATTTAGGGCGAGAGCAGGGTGGTATACGTGATGATATTGATTATAATGTTGCTCATTTGATCCTTATCGGGGCTCTTCAGTTTCGTGGTCGGTATAATTGCGGCGAGGGGGATTCGGTTTCAATTGAGCAGATTGTAGATGTTTTTTTAAATGGTGTTACCTTACATCGAAAGGACTATTCATAAGTGAAAGGATTATTTGCATTTAAACCGTTGTGGCTGATATTGCTATTAATAACTTCAGCATGTTCTATTTATAAGCCAGCAGAAAGAGATAGCACTGAGATTGTTGGATTGCCGGGGGAATTTCACCTTTATAATGAAGTTGAAGAAAGCAGTACTAATGCATGGTGGGAAGGTTTTGCTGATAGTCAGCTTAATTTGTTGGTAGAAAAGGCTTTAACAAACAATTTGAGTATTTTGCAGGCGGAAGCAAGGCTACGCCAGGCAGAAGCTGTAGCTATTAAACAGGGTGCCGCACGTTTTCCTGCATTGGATATTGATTCATCTGCTGGAGTAAGAAAGGATAATATAGTTTTGCCATCGGGCGAGGGGGTAAGTGTTCATAATGAGAGTTATAAATTAGCCTTGGATGCTAGCTATGAAGTTGATTTATGGGGGCGTATAAAGTCGCTACATGAGAGAGCTATTTCAGATTATAGGGCTAGTTGGGCAGAACGACAGGCGATGGATGTTACCATTTCTTCAACAGTGGTATTGCGCTATTTTGAATTGCTTTTTCAGTATAAGAAACTTGCTATTCTTAGAAGTCAGGTAGCCTTTAATAAACAGATTCTTGAGTTGGTGGAGTTACGTTTTAGACGATCGCAGGCAACGGCTCTTGATGTATTTCAACAACGACAGTTGGTTGCAAATGCTGAATCACGGATACCTCCGGCAGAGTCTCGCGAAGTGGTTGTGCGTAATGAGTTGTCGTTATTATTGGGTGAAGTTCCTGGTATATCGCTGGGGCTAAAGAGTAAAGATATACCGGCGGTTGTGCCGCTTGCGAATATAGGAGTTCCTGCGGATTTGCTGGTTAATCGCCCTGATATTGTTTCTGCAATGATGCGATTGCAAGGAGCTGACTGGCAGGTTAGTGCTGCCAAGGCAGATCGTTTGCCGGCAATACGCCTTAGCGGCACAACTGGTTATAGCAGTTTTGAGTTTTCTACTCTGTTTGATAATTGGTTTTATAATCTAGCAGGTAGCCTAACTGGTCCGATATTCGATGCAGGCCGCCGACGTGCAGAGGTTGAACGCACCAAGGCTATTGTTGATGAACGTTTAGCAAAATACCGTGAAGTTGTGCTGACTGCAATGCGAGAGGTTGAAGATTCATTGGTTAAGGAGAATAAGGAACATGACTATCTAGCTGCTTTAAATAATCAGCTTGATGTTGCAAAAAAGACTCAGAAACAAGCCGGCGCTCGCTACCAAAAGGGGTTGGAGACTTATTTACCTGTTCTGACGGCATTGATCACTGCACAAGATTTAGAAAATGCGGTGTTGCAGTCCGAGTTTCAGATATTGATTTATCGCGTAGAATTAATACGAGCACTTGGCGGAGAATTTTATCGGAATAAAGGCTGATTTGTAGGCTATAGGCTATAGGCTGTAGATTGTGGAAAACAGGAAAATATATTATGGATACATTAAAAAAAGATAGTAATAAATCAAGGTCACGGGGATTGTTGGCTTTTTTGGGAATATTAATTCTTGTCGGAGGAATTGGTGGGGCAGTTTTATTAGTGAAAACAAAACCGAAAGCAGAGAAAAAGAAAAGAGCGTCAATGATTCCTGTAGTTGAATCTGTTGTGCTGAAGGCTACGGATGAGAATATGATTATAAATGCTATGGGTACTGTTATACCGGCGGTAGATATTAATTTGCAATCTGAAGTTAACGGCAGAATTGTGTGGATTCATCCTGATTTTGTTGAGGGTGGTTTTGTTAATAAAGGTGATATTCTTATTAAAGTTGAAAATACTGACTACAAATTATCTTTGCTACGTCGGCAAGCACAGTTTAAAATTGAAGAGAGTAATTTGCGTTTAGAAGAAGGTCGCCAAGATATTGCTAAGCGTGAATGGGAAATGCTGAATGTTAAGGCTGATATTGAAGAGGCAGATCGTGAGTTGGCTTTGCGTAAACCGCAGCGTATAAAACAACGGGCACTGGTGGAGGCCGCACGTGCTGATGTGGAGCAGGCAGAGCTAATGTTGTCCCGTACCGAGATTAAGGCTCCTTTTGCTGCGGTAATAAAACGGGCATTAGTAAATGTGGGGGATCAGGCAAGTCTTGGAAAAGTTCTTGCTCAACTAGTGGGAACTGATACCTATTGGGTTTTAGCTTCAGTGCGTGTTAGCGAACTGAAATGGGTTTCGTTGCCGGATGCTGATGGCAATAATGGTACGACGGTAAAAATAATCTTATCTGACGATCAAGTCCGAGAAGGTGTTGTTATCAGGCAGTTACCTGACCTTGAATCAAATGGTAGGATGGCGAGGTTATTGATTGCGGTTAATCATCCGCTTGGCGGAAAAGGGAGTACGCAACAATCGAAGATGTTATTAGGTCAATATGTGAGAGTTAAGATAAAAGGACCAATCTATAAAAATGTGTATCGCATATCACGGGATGCGTTGCGCGATGGCAATGAGCTATGGATATTTGACAAAGATAAAAAACTAAATATTGTAAATGCTACGGTTCTCTGGGGTGATACGGATAGTGTTGTATTAGCTGGTGATGGGGTTTTGCATGACGGCGATAAACTTATTATGACTGATCTCGATGTAGTTGTTGAGGGCATGAAACTTAGAGGGGTAAATGATCAGAAAAAACAGTTTGAGGGAAAATCGATAAAGAGTCAGGAGAAAAAGGCACAGGTAAAAGGAAATAAGCTGAAATGAGCATATCGATCAAAGATAGCGGTCCTGTTGCATGGATGATTAAGAATCCAGTTGCGGCAAATCTACTTATGTTGATTTGTTTGATTGGTGGTATTGCAATGTTTAGCGGTATTACGCAAGAATTTCTCCCCGATGTCTCGCCGCCGGTAGTTTTGGTGGATGTTGCGTATCCCGGTGCTAGTCCGGAAGAAGTAGAGCAGGGGATTGTCTTGGCGATTGAAGAAAATTTACGCGGGCTTGACGGAATTGATGAAATATATTCAACATCACATGAAGGCGGTGCGTCAGTACGGGTAGAGTTGCTTGATGGTGTTTCAACCGACAAAGTCTATAATGATATAAAGAGTGCTGTTGATCGGGTAACGACTTTTCCTGAAAATGCTGAGGAACCACAAATTGAAATGGCATCGATCAAGCGCTCTGTTATTTATGCGGTTATCTATGGAGATATCAGAGATAAGTCGTTACGTGAGCAGGCAGAGCAATTTCGAGATTTATTGTTACAGAACCCTAAGATAACACAAGTTGAATTAACAGGTATTAGACCTTTAGAAATAAGTATAGAGATTCCACAAGAAAACTTACGTCGTTATAATCTTACAATAAAGCAGGTTGCTGGGATTTTATCAAAGAAATCTTTAGAGTTGCCGGGTGGGGGGATAAAGACAGAAGGCGGTGATATTTTATTACGAGTATCAGATCGTCGTGATTATGGGCGTGAATTTGCGTCTATTCCAATTATTGATACAGCTGATGGAACTCAAGTTTTGTTACGTGATATTGCGGTGGTTACCGATGGCTTTAAAGATACAGATAACTATGCCACATATAATGGGAAACGGGCGATAAAGGTGGATATTTATCGGGTGGGCAAGCAGACCCCGTCAGAAGTTGCGGCAGCCGTTGATGATGTTGTTGCAAATGCGAAGCACGATTTGCCAGTTGGTGTCGATATCAAGGTGGTGAATAGTCGTGCTGAGATGTTTAAGGGGCGTTCTGATTTATTATTACGTAATGGTGCTATGGGGCTTGTGTTGGTAATGTTGTTGCTTGGCTTTTTTCTTGAGATAAGATTAGCTTTTTGGGTTATGATGGGAATACCGGTTTCGTTTCTTGGTGCAATGTTGTTTATGCCGACGGCAGATTTGACTATTAATATGGTGACAATGTTTGCCTTTATTGTGGCTCTTGGAATAGTTGTTGATGATGCTATTGTTGTGGGGGAAAATATTTATCACCACAAACAGGAAGGCATCAATCCATTAAAAGCAGCGATTACCGGGGCACAAGAAGTTGCCACACCTGTAGGGTTTAGTATTTTAACTAATATTGTAACTTTCATTCCATTGATGATGTTGCCCGGTGTTATGGGGCGTATTATGAAAATGTTGCCTATGGTAGTAATTATAACTTTTTTATTATCCTGGATGGAGAGTCTTCTTATTCTTCCTTCACATTTATCACATCAAGGCAAAGAGCAGGGGCGTGGCTTATATAAATGGGTGCATACACATCAACAAAGATTTAGCGATAGATTCAGAACCTGGGTTCAGACAAAATACGGGCCGTTTCTTGAAGTTTGCTTAGTTCACCGCTATTTAGTTGTTTCAATTTCTGTTGCCATTCTTGCGATAACAATAGGGTATTTTGCCAGTGGACGCATGGGTTTTAGCATGTTCCCAACAGTTGAAAGTGATTTTGCTGTGGGGACGGCAATCTTACCGTATGGTGTTGCTATTGATAAGACTGATGTTGTTGCCAAGAGAATGCTAAAAGCGGCGGAGGATGTGGCTGAAGAGTGCGGGCATCCCGAACTAATAGACGGAATCTTTACAGATGTAGGTCGTGGCGGATCGCATATTGTTAAGATGCAGGTGTTTCTTGCTGATGCAAAAATTCGTGACAAAATTATGGGAACAGAGGAATTTGTTAATCGTTGGCGAAAACAAATAGGGACGGTGCCAGGCGTTAAGCATATTAGATTGCAAGCAGATTTTGGTGGACCTGGTGCTGGGCCGGCATTGACAATTGAACTTAGCCATCGCGATGTTGAAACGCTCGAAAAAGCCGCACCGGAACTTGCTATAGCATTATCTGCATTTCCCAATATAAAAGATATCGACAACGGGTATCAGCAAGGTAAACGGCAGATCACTTTTAAAGTTAAACCAGAAGGGGAGAGCCTTGGGTTGACAACTCTAGATATTGCCGAGCAGGTTCGTTTTGCTTACGAAGGAGCGGAGGCAATACGTCAGCAACGCGGACGTAATGAAATAAGGGTACAAGTTCGCTTGCCGGAAGCTGAGCGAGTATCGGAATATAATTTGGATAATATGATTATTCGTACACCGGCAGGTACCGAAGTTCCACTAATGGAAGTTGCTGAGATTGAACGAGGACATGCCTATACAACAATTAATCGTCGCAATGGTCGGCGTACTATTAGGGTGATTGCAGATGTTGTTCCGAAACCACAGACACCACAAGTCATTGCCGGACTAAATAAAGAGACTATGCCCAAGTTGGTAGGAAAATATCCCGGACTTAGTTATAGTTATGAAGGGCCGTCAGCCGAAAATAGAGAAAGTCTTGGCAGTATGAAAAAGACAATGCCATTAATTCTACTGGCGATATATGCTTTACTTGCAATACCGTTCAAAAGCTATATACAGCCACTGATTGTTATGGTTAGTATTCCTTTTGGGATAGTAGGTGCTATTTTAGGTCATTTAATTATGGGGTATTCCATGAGTATGATTGGCTTAATTGGTGTTATTGCCCTGAGTGGAGTTGTTGTGAATGATGCATTGGTAATGATTACCTTTATCAATAATGCTCGTGAGCATCACTCTTCCGCCCATGATGCTGTTGTGAATGCCGGCATTCAACGATTCCGTCCGATCATGCTGACAACATTGACCACCTTTGGCGGATTGTCACCAATGATATTTGAAACTTCAAGGCAAGCCCGTTTTCTTATTCCAATGGCAATATCCCTTGGTTACGGTCTGCTCTTTGCCACACTTATCACGTTAATATTGGTTCCGGTATTATATATGATAATTAATGACTTTAACGGGCACGGAAGTGATTTATCATAGTTGTCACGTTCTTGCTACATGTAACGGTTGGCAGAATTATCAAAGTCGGCTATAACTTGATTGGCGTTATAGATGAAGTGATTTGTGAAAGGTCTATTCAAGAGAGGCACTTGCAAAACTATCTGCGAACACTTTTTGATTTTATGCGGCATATTCCGCTTTTTCGCAATTTCACAGACCCTACGGGTATGCTCCAATTGCT
>CAMZLY010000069.1 GCA_947311825.1 uncultured bacterium | reverse complement strand
GTAAGTTTGTCGGTGCTGCTGTTGAAACCAGCTCTAACAAAGGGTACAGCGGAACAATAAAAATAATGCTCGGCATCAATGCCGAAGAGAATGTTCAAGCAATTGCCATTATCTCACAAGCAGAAACACCTGGCTTAGGGGCTAGAATGGTAAAACCAATCTTTAAAGATCAATTTAAAAACAAAAATATCAATACAACAAAATGGGCAGTAAAAAAAGACCAAGGCGATATCGACCAAATAACCGCCGCAACAATCTCATCACGTGCCGTAGTTGACGCAATCAACACTGGTATAAATGTATTTAAAAAACATAAAGAAGAAATTATTAATAACAAGTAAATGTAGCGTCGGCTCTATGAGCCGAAAACGACGGACTTTGTCCTAGTTGTGAATAAAAACTCGCCTAAAGGCGAGCTTCCAAAAAGGAAGACTTAGCTCACAGAGCCAACATTACAACTATCAGAAATAAAACAGGAACAACAAATGGAATTTTATACAGAACTAATAAAAGGACTATGGAAAGAGAACCCCATCTTTAGATTGGTTCTCGGAATGTGCCCTACCCTTGCCGTAACCACATCACTTGAAAATGCACTCGGCATGGGACTTGCCGCAACATTTGTGCTTATCTGCTCAAATGTAGTAATATCATCTGTACGAAACCTCATTCCTGCCAAAGTGCGTATTCCATGTTTTATCGTCATCATCGCAACATTTGTTACTATTGTTGATCTGGTAATGGCTGGTTTTGCTCCTGAACTACACAAAAACCTCGGACTATTTATTCCGCTAATTGTAGTTAACTGCATCATTCTAGGACGTGCAGAAGCCTTCGCCTCCAAAAACAGCATATTCCTGTCCATTGCCGATGGCATCGGCATGGGACTTGGCTTCACCCTCGGGCTTGCAATATTAGGCTCTGTCCGCGAGCTACTCGGTGCAGGTTCACTAACCGTATGGGGCAATTTAAAATTCACAATCCCGGGCTACAACGATCCTATACTACTTATGATTCTAGCTCCCGGCGGATTTATAGCACTTGGCATTATTCTCGGGCTAATGAACCATATCCAAGCAAAATCAGCCCAGCGTAAAGGCACAGCAATGCCAACACCGGTTCACCTCGACTGCCGCCACTGCACCATCTGCAAGTTCGGGGCATAACCCCTCTAGAAAGTATCTACCTATCTCCGAGAGGGAGAACCGTACTGAGAAAAGACACAAAGTTTTTAATTCGCAAATAAGTGAGGTGCTTGAAAAACTACTGTGCGAGGCAATTTTTTGTATTCTAGGCGAGCAGAGTATGCCTTTTGAGCAATTGGAGCATACCCGTAGGGTCTGTAAAATTGCGAAAAAGCGGAATATGCCGCATAAAATCAAAAAGTGCCCACAGATAGTTTTGCAAGTGCCTCAAGTGACAGAAAAAAGTTATATTGACAACCAAACCTCAATTGGTACAATTGTACTATGAATGTTATAGCAGATACGAATACGTTTTTAGCTGTTGCTCTTCGAGAACCGGCACGAGACGGGCTTATTAAGTTAACTGATGGATATCATTTATCAGCCCCCAACATATTGCCTTATGAGATAGGGAATGCTCTTTCTTCTCTTGTAAAAAGAAAGGTCGTTACTTTCCAAGAATTACCCGAAGTGTGGGATGCAGTAGTATCCATTCCAGTTGAACTAAGAGCAATCAATATACGAACAGCACTGCTTCTTGCCGGATATTATAAAATATATGCATACGATGCATATTTTTTGCAATGTGCAATTGAAACCAAATCACCTTTGCTAACCCTAGATAACGGAATGAAGCATATTGCAAAAAAAATAAACATTGAATTATTGGAGTTACCATGAACGTTTATACATATTCACAAGCAAGACAAAATCTTTCAGAAGTGCTAAATTGTGCAAAAAATGAACCCGTCCTGATCAGAAGGAGATGTGGCGATACGTTTAGCATTATACCTCAACAAACCAAAACATCTCCCTTTGATATCTCAGGCGTAAAAACAAAAGCATCCATGTCGGACATTTTGGCATCCATAAAAGAAAGTCGATCAAAATAATATCAGAAAAAGCTTTTCTCGTTTTTGAAAGTAATTTTCTCATATATCACTAGAAGGCTCGATATATTAGCGAAAACACTTTTTTATAACTACTAAGATAATTGACAATTTGAATATCCCTATGCGATAACCCCTCTCATGAAAACAACGATATTTGCCAATCAGTGTGATAGATCAGAAGCCGCCCTATACAAAGGGCTAACAGAGAGAGGACACTCCCTGCACCTCATCCATAGTCCGGACTGGAATGCAAATGGTCTGTTTGATAACTCATCCATCACCACATCAACAATAAAAGTAACAAATAGACTCGATTTCTCCGCCATAAAAGAGTTAAAAAAACAGCTAACGGATATTAAGCCAGACATAATCTACGCACCAACCAATAAAACTCTATCCGTCAGCTTGATCGCCACCAAAGGATTACCTATAAGAGTAATCGGATACCGTGGCACTATCGGGCATGTAAAAAGATTTAACCCCGCATCTTGGCTAACATACCTTAATCCCAACTTAGCTCATATTGTATCCGTCTCAGAAGCTGTCCGGCAACATCTAATTAACGACGTAAAAATATCAAAAGATAAAGTAACCACAATCTATAAAGGGCACAATATCGCCTGGTACCAAACTCCAGACAAAATAGACTTGCAACTACTAGGAGTTCCAGAGGATGCGGTTGTTGTAGGCTTTGCCGGTAATATGCGCCCGGTCAAAGGTGTTGATATACTAATCAAAGCACTAGACCATCTGCCGAAAACATCAAAGATTCATCTGCTTCTTATTGGAGATGTGCGCGATAAAACTGTCGAGAAACTAACCGCATTGCCACAATACAAAAATCGACTAACCCTTACCGGCTACCGTAGCGATGCCCCGGCACTAATCAGCACCTGTGATATTTTTGTAATGCCATCAATAGAACGCGAAGGACTACCCCGTGCAGTTATAGAAGCAATGGCAATGAGGCTCCCTGTCATAGTATCAGATGTCGGCGGCATGCCGGAGCAAGTAATTAATAACGAAAGTGGACTAGTCGTGCCACCAAGTAATCCCAAAAAACTAGCACCCGCAATCCAAACTTTAGCAGACTCAAAAGAACTACGCATAAAACTAGGAAATGCCGCACATGATAGAATAATATCCACCTTTAATATCAACACCACCATTGATAAAATGGAAAAACTGTTTAAAAGTATGGTTATACCAACTATTCCGGTATAAGCGATTCAGGCACACCACACACGTCAACCAATCTGTCAGCCAAGTCCTTCATTCGTAGAGATGAATCTGCAGCAAGCTCTAATGCGGGTATACAGACTCTCGGTAATTTTCCCAACATACCACCTATAAGCATATCAACGGTACAGCTTATTACAGAAAGTGGCTGACACAACTCTTGCACAATCTCTTTAACCAAATTCCATTCATGCTTATTACTAGATGAATTATTAAGATCTACAGATAATTTATTAATCTTTTCATGTGTTTTATCAACAACGGAATCAATTTCAGAACTAACCAACTCTAATGATTCAACCACCTTCTGCTCCATTACAGGGTCACTATTAGTATCAAAATGTTCAAGCAACATTGATAAGTCATTTAACACCTTGCCTAAAGTATCAGACATATCAGCAACACCTTCAACCGGAGATGACTCTGACCGATGGCTTTTATCCTCAGATTGAACAACTAGCTTACACCACTCCCTATCTTCGATACCTCCAGTAGTAAGTTTATCCCGTAAGCCAGACTCCTGAACCCAGGTTGTATCTTTGCCCTCCAGTAATTTACCCAACTCTTTTTTACTAGCATCCAGATACTTTTTCTTCTTTAAAAAATCAGAAACAATCCCATCAACCTTTAGTTCGTCACGCATATTACCAAGGCAAGTAGACACTTGTTCCTGTACCTCCAGATCATCACCTGCGGCAAAATCATGCAGTTTACCCAATACAGATTGTTCCATCATCAACAGGGATTTCGATATTTTCTTACGGCCAGACTTGGTTCGTGCCGAAGATGATTTCAACTGAGTATTAAATGTCCGTCGCAGGCAACCGACAAGAATATTACCAATTGACTCACCTGTTGCCAAATCAGGATTACGCTGACTTATACTTACAGAATTCATTATAAGCTCTGACAACTTATTAATATTATTTTCTTCCGGCTCTATATTCTGCAAAATATCCGGCGGCGAAATATCAATATCCCCCTTCAGGAAAGCAACAACCTGCTGAACTGTTTCGGTATCATACCCTCCTGAACGATCACCATCGCCATCAATCTTAATATCTTCTTTTTTTGCAACATCTTCGTCTTCCAATACTTCGCGCAAAATAGCTCGGCTTGCAGTAATATGTTCTAGGCCTCTATCACCCAAAGCCTTAGTGAAATTTTCATTTCCAGTTGCCGTATCGCGGGAGGTTAACAACATAATAAACTGAATAAACTCATCTTCCGATATGCCACCAGCAAAAGTAAATCCAGATATTTCAAGGATTGCAAGACGCTCTATGAATCGTGCAACAAAATTACTATTATCATTAAGAGGCTCCATATCAATCAGCAATTGATTATCTACTACATTAAAGCTGATTCTTTTTCGGCCAAGAAGGTTCTTATTCAGTAATTCAAAGCTTTTCTCCATAGCATCTATCGAGATCATGTGATTAAGACCATAAAGATTGACAACAGATATTATGGTTCCAAGAGATGCAACTAGTTCAGAAATATCTTTTTTTCTACTTGTAGTTTCAAGATTTTCTTCAGAATTCATAACAATCTCACAACAAATGCAAGCCGCATTGTGCAATCCTGTAAACTGATAACTGATAACTGAATTATACAATCACATTTTCTGTATCAATATCAAAGAAATGAGTTTTACTCATCATAACAGTAAATTCAAGCTCTTCACCAACAGCATATCGTTTATGAGCATCAACACGTGAAATTATTGTTGCACCACCAATATCAAGATAAAGAATAGTTTCAGCCCCCATAGGCTCTGTAACTTTAACCTTCAACTTAATTGTAGGAGCATCAGAAGTAGCTTCATTTGAGCCAATATCTTCAGGGCGAATACCAAAAGTTACAGTCTTTCCCGAATAAGGTTTAAGCTTTGCTTTATGTTCCTCAAAAACAGGAAGTTTAACATCACCTTCAGCAACAAAATATGTACCACTATCCTCTATCTCAATTTTACCTTCAATAAAGTTCATCGGTGGAGTTCCAATAAAACTCGCAACAAATTTATTTGCAGGGTTATTATAGAGAGTAATAGGATCGTCAACCTGCTGAATAAATCCATCTTTCATAACAACAATACGCTCACCCATTGTCATAGCTTCAATCTGATCATGTGTAACATATATCATAGTTGAACCAAGCTGTGAATGTAGCTGACTGATTTCAACACGCATCTGAACACGCAATTTGGCATCAAGATTGGAAAGAGGCTCATCAAACAAAAATACTGACGGCTTACGTACAATTGCACGTCCAACAGCAACACGCTGACGCTGTCCACCAGAAAGAGCTTTCGGCCGACGATCTAAATATTCCTCTAATCCCAATATCTTAGCAGCTTCATTAATACGCTCTTCAATTTCTTTTTTTGGGAACTTACGAAGTTTAAGGCCAAATGCCATATTTTCACGAACAGTCATGTGTGGATACAGGGCATAATTCTGGAAAACCATAGCAATATCACGGTCTTTAGGCGGAACATCATTAACAATGCGATCACCGATTTTAATAGTTCCACCAGAGATCTCTTCCAAACCGGCAACCATACGTAAAGTTGTAGACTTACCACAGCCGGAAGGTCCAACCAAAACAATGAATTCGCCATCATTAATTTCAAGATTAAAGTTATCAACTGCTTTTTCTGTTCCTGAATATATTTTATCTACGCCTGTAAGTGTTACTGTTGCCATTACATATTTTCCCTTATTTTCTAAACTTCATATAAAAACCACTCAAAACTTAACAAAACACGACTAATATTGTCAAGCTTATCAAAACCAAATATATTTATAATGCTAAAGCGACCATTGATAAAGCAATTTAGGTTGAGTTGCTTCTCTGACCATGCCCTGAATAGGATTCCACCCCTGCATAGCTTTAAACAACGATGAAAACGTGAAATCCTGTTCATATCGATATACTTTAACCTCGTCAACATCCAACAATTGTGCCGTTTTTAACGCCGCAGCATCCCAATAGCCAATCTGATCAATAAGCTTTAGTTCCAATGCTTCATCAGCAGAATATATACGCCCATCAGCTAATTTCTTAACATCTGCTATCGGCAAATTCCGTCCTTCTGCAACTAATTTAACAAAACGTGCATACATGCTATCTATTAGCTTTTGTACAATAAGTCGCTGTTCTTCATTAATTTCGCCCATCGGATTCAACATATCCTTATTCTTACCAGATTTAATAGTAACATCTTTAATTCCAATTTTTGTACTTAACTCATGAATATTCATAGCTTGAATCAATACACCAATTGAACCTGTTATTGTGGTGGGGTGTGCAATAATATAATCAGAAGCCACCGCTATATAATAAGCTCCAGACGCTGAAACATCGCCAAATATAGAAACAACCTTCCTATCAGGAGAACTTGCCTTAAAATCCAGCAGTGCTTTATAAATAATATCACTTGCCGTAATACCGCCACCGCCACTATTTATCTGCAATATAATTGCACGCACATCTTTATCATGCGTAGCACGCCTAATCGAACGCAGTGCACGCTGTGCCGCTGTCTCCGACGGAAATAATCCACTATTATCATTCTGTAACATAATCATTCCTGTAATAGGAATCACCACAACCTTAGTATCACCATGTCCAGATGCCCAAACCTCTTTCATCACAGGAAATTCATCCACCCCGACCTTACCACTGGAACTGATAGATATTGATGAAGAAAACGTACTCTTTAATACTAGCACTGACACAACTCCAATAAGTGCAAGAACCCCTATTAGAATAACAAAAACACCCATCACCCAAAGGCAACCCGACTTTGATTTCTTTTCTCTATCTATCATAATCCTACTCTCCAACAACTAATTTTTCCTTTAAAATCTCCATATCCAGCATCTTATCATCGTCAAATACAAATTTTCCAACAAAAGATTCATTTTTCAACATTAATGGAATCCATAATTTATCATCCGACCACATCTGGTCATACGGAATCTTGTCTATATCAAACCATGCCGGTTTTGCCTCATCTGTCTCTGCTGGAATGCCGGAAAACTCCCTTGTTTTAAACACTGTAACATGAATTGACAAACCGTCAACAAATTGAAATGACAATTCACCACAATGTACAATATTATCAGGATGAATACATAGCTCTTCTTCAGTTTCCCGCACAGCAGCTATTTTCGCAGTTTCACCAGGATCAAGCCTTCCACCAACAGCATTTATTTTACCAGCACCAAGCCCACGCTTTTTGTGAATAAGAAGAACTTTACCTTTCTGAAAAATAAAAAGCAAGGTCGCACGTTGTTGAGGCTCCCACGTATCCCAATTGATATCACTTATTTCTTTAATCATATTTACTCATTCATTCTTCTATACGTCTTGTAGCGTTGGCTCTACGAGCCAACCCTTCCCGCAGGGAAGCTCGCCTTCAGGCGAGTCCGCATCCACAACCAATTAACTATTTAAACTTTCTGCTGCAAAACAAAATGCTCATTAATATAATCAATTGCCTCTTCCAGTGAAGGTAGAATTTTAGTACAGAACCTCACCATCCATGGACTACATTCCTTGAAAGGAAACGGTGAAAATGCCACAACAAACTTTTTTAAATCGTTAGAAGCATAAAAAACCTCCATCGAAGTACCAATCGAATTCTTACTATAATTAACAAGTACAATGTCGGCATCGCGTACATCTTGCAAATCAAATTCCACAATCTCATTGGCACTATCAACTTCACGATCTTTAAAATTGCGACGCATAGGGTCAAGTATAGTGAAATTATCGCCTAGCTTTTTATGTACAGACTGCCGCCATTCTACGGCCTTATTCTCTGTTTCATCCATAATTGGACCACATAAATATATTCTTTTATTTGAGCTATCATTCATAATAAATCATCCTTTGTTTTATATTTCATACCTAGACACGGCAAACCCATTTATTAATTTTCTAAATTAGTGCTGTTCTCTTTATTACCAAATTTAGAAAATTTACATAATGGCATTTTATTCTTTTTCATATAAAGATAAATTTCGCGCCCCAACCAAGCATCCGTTGCCGCATATATGATCTGGCTATCAGTTAGAGTATCTTTAGACCAATTTGAGAGTTGCTCTCTCTTAGAAATGCGAAAACCAAATAATATTGCAGCCATCCCCCTAAGCCCAAGGTTCTCGATCTCTGCCGCCTTTGCACAATCAGCCAACTCCAGAAAACCTCCCGGCTCAAACTTTGTCATCTTACAAAGATCTTTTACATCACGCCTTATTGCAACTCCGGACTTAATAATATCAGGACTGGATAAAACAAACTTCAACTCATCAGGTATTCCTGTCTTCTTCAACTGAAAGATAAAAACCGTTTTCTGGCCACCCAACTGAAGAAGTGAAGGATGATAACTTACACCTTTTTTGAAAGCAGGCCTAGTTTCGGTATCAAACCCCAGCACCGTCTCTTCTCCCAAGGACTTGGCGGCTATTATTGCATCTTCAACTGTGGATATAACTTTAATAGTTCCATCATACCGCCGCATTGGCAATTCATTTATTTCCGCTTTTGTTATATGCTTTTTAATTATGCCAACCGCCCTTCGTCTCCTCGTTCAAGATATTCAATCACTCTTTTATTTTACTTCATAATTCATAGCCCGCATGCATCGCCTCGCGAAGCAATACGGGCAGTTCATTCTCAGTTCATCATTCATCGTTCATTTTTCACTCTTTGAACTCACCGACAAGAGCAGAAATAGTTGCTTTGGCATCGCCAAATAACATCCGAGTATTATCCTTAAAGAAGAGCGGATTATCAACCCCGGCAAATCCAGGATTCAGACTACGCTTCAAAACAATACAAGTACGGGCTTTGTCAACATTAATAACAGGCATTCCATAAAGTGGACTCTGTTCATCATCACGTGCCGCCGGATTAACTACGTCATTAGCACCAATGACAATCGCAACATCAACCATTTCCATAGTCGGATTAACATCATCAGGTACCGTCAACTGCTCATACGGAACATTAGCTTCCGCCAATAGAACATTCATGTGTCCAGGCATACGTCCGGCAACGGGATGAATTGCAAAACTAACTTCTGCACCATTTTCTTCAAGCAATTCAGCAAGCTCACGAACCACATGCTGTGCCTGTGCAACAGCCATGCCGTAACCAGGAACAAATACAACCGAATTTGCCGCTTCTAAAATATAATATGTATCTTCAGCACTAATAGGATTGGCCTCACCCTGATATCCACCACCGGCAGCACTAGCAGAAGTGGCTGAACCAAATCCACTAAATAAAACATTAGCCAAAGAACGATTCATTGCCTTGCACATAATCTGAGTAAGGATAATTCCACTTGCACCAACTAATGAGCCACTAACAATCAAAACATTATTCTGGATTACAAAACCTGCGGCACAGGCTGCTAACCCAGAATAACTATTAAGAAGTGCAATAACCACCGGCATATCCGCACCGCCAATAGGAATAACAGAAAGCACGCCGAGCACAACCGATAAAGCTACAATAACAATAAATGCCAGATAATGCCCTGTTGGGTTCGTGGTGAAAATAATACCGGCAATAAGCAATGCCAATAAAATAGCACTATTTATAACCTGCTGTCCTTTAAACATAATGGGCTTGCCAGTAATTTTCTCCGACAGTTTGCCGTAGGCAATCATGCTACCAGAAAAAGTTACACCACCGATCAACACAGTCAGATAAATTGCCACCGACTGAAACCCAAAGCTATCCATTGTACCAATACCCTTTTGATACTCAGCCCAGCCTACCAGTAAACTAGCCGCACCACCAAACCCATTAAAGAGCCCTACCATTTCCGGCATCGACGTCATCTTAACCATCCGAGCAGCAACACCGCCGATAATTGAGCCAATAATAGCACCAACTAAAATCCAGCGATATGATAAGCCGGAGGTCATTAAAGCCGCCACAATAGCAAGCAACATACCAACAGCAGAAACCAAATTTCCGCGTCTAGCAGTTTTTGCGGAACCCAACATTTTCAGCCCAAAGATAAAAAGGACTGATGCAATAATATATAAATACGGAATAATTGTTTTTGTCATTTTTAAAATCCTTTAATCTTTATGTTTAAACATACCCAACATGCGGTCAGTAACAAAATAACCACCAACCACATTGATCATAGCGAAAGCAACAGCCAGCACTCCAAGAATAACTGCCATACGCTCATTGCCGCTTGATACACCGCTACGAACAGCAAGCAATGCACCAACAACGGTAATACCTGAAATAGCATTTGAACCTGACATCAATGGAGTATGTAATTGCGACGGCACTTTTGCAATCAGCTCTATCCCGAGAAAAATTGCAAGAATAAAAACAAAAAACAGCATTCCCATTGTCGCACCAGAAACCGCAGCCTCCTTATCCTTTTCAACAACCACAACTTTATCAACAACCGGTAAAACCTCTACAACTGGTTCAACCACAACGGCAGGCTCAGGAGTAACCGCCTCCACGATAACTGCCGGCTCTGCAATCTCGACAACCTCTTCAGCTATAGCCGGTGTTGTTTTGGTAACAGTTTCATCAACAGTTTTAACACTCATGGTAACAGTATCGCCATCCATAGAGACTTTAATATCTTTACCGCCCGAAGTCATATTAAACAATGTTTCATCTGCTGCAATTCCTATATTTCCATACAGCAAAACTACTGTTGCTAATGCAATAAAATATCTTTTTAACATTATGCCTCTCCCCCATTATCTTCTTCTACTAGTTTTTTAAGGGCATCATTAGTGATTTCTCCATCGTGACAAATCAAACAGCCCTGAATAATCTCATCTTCCATTTCCAGCTTAAACGCTTTTTCTTCTTTATCCCAGAAGTGAGCAATTAAGCTGCCTAAATTACTGGCATACATCTCGCTAGCATTAAAAGGAACCTTACCAGGCAAGTTAGCCAAACCGATAACCTTAACGCCATCAATATCAACTTCTTCGCCCAAAACTGTACCCTCAACGTTTCCACCGGTATCAGCAGCCATATCAACAACTACACTACCTGGTTTCATGCCTTTCAACATATCTTTAGTAACAATTACCGGAGCTTTTCTGCCGAAAATCTGTGCTGTAGTAATAACAATATCAGAACTAGCACATACCTTTGCCATTGCATCACGCTGAAGCCCGAGCTGCTCTTCTGTAAGTTGCTTTGCATAGCCATCTTTTGTCTGCCCTGTCTCTCCAAGATCAACCTTAACAAAACGTGCACCCAAAGATTGAACCTGCTCTTCAACAACTGGTCGAGTATCAAAAGCCTCAACTCTTGCACCAAGCCGTTTGGCTGTCGCAATAGCCTGTAATCCGGCAACGCCAGCACCAATAATAAATACTTTAGCAGGAGAAATTGTACCGGCCGGCGTCATCATCATCGGCAACATCTTAGGCAGACGCTCAGAGGCCATAATAACAGCCACATATCCAGCCAAATTAGCCTGCGAACTTAATGCATCCATTTTTTGTGCTAAAGTAGTACGCGGAATCATCTCCATACAGATTGCACTAACTTTCTGCTCAGAAAACTTAGTAAGTAATTTTGGCTGACGAAATGGATCAAGGTAACTAATACTAATACAACCTTCTTTCAACATTTCAATTTCATCTTCTGCCGGTGCAGAAAGACGTAAAACAATATCTGCATCCTTCATTGCCGCAGCTCTATCAGTCACAATAACCGCACCAGCTTTTTCATACTCTTCATCAGAACACAAAATAGACTGACCAATTCCAGCTTCGACCTCAAGTGCTGCACCGAGGGCTACCAGTTTCTTTGCAACATCCGGCACCATCGCCGTCCGTGCTTCACTAGCATCTAGTTCTTTAGGAACAAACAACTTCATATTTTATAACTCCTATCCTTCTTTAATCACGACTAAATTTGTTATGTATGCGTATAAATAAACATTTATTCACTCTTATTGCAATTAAAATATTTCGCCCCTTCCGCTAAAGCCGCCCTTCCGCCCTTCCGCTAAAGTCGCCCTTCCGCTAAAGTCGCCCTTCCGCCCTTCCGCCCTTCCGCTAAAGTCGCCCTTCCGCACTTCCGCCCTTCCGCTAAAGTCGCCTACCCCCCCAGTTTGCCAATCATATAACAATCATCTTCTGTCAAATGGTCAACCTTGCCGTCAATAATCATCTCCACCCCATCAAGAGTTTCGCCAATTTTCACATACTGCCCCTTTTTGCCAACATACGATTCAGCAACAAACATCGGCTGCGTCATGAAATATTGTAACTTACGAGCACGCTCATACAAAGTACGATCACCCTGCGACAACTCATCAATACCAATAACTGCCACAATTCTACGAAGCTCCTCATATTTTGTCAAAATACGCAACATTTCCTGCGACAGATCAAAGTGACGCTGTCCAACAATCGAGACATCAAGATTCGAGCACGACGATGCCAGCGGGTCAACTGCAGGGTACAATCCCAACTGTGTTCTCTCGCGGGACAACACCATAACCGCATCTAGGTAACTAAAGATGGCGACCACCGCCGGGTCAGTAATATCATCAGCCGGCACATATACCGCCTCAAAAGCAGAAACTGAACCCTTAATTCTTTCATGCACATCGCCAACCTCAGAACTAAGTGTGGGCTGATACCCAGTTTCGGAAGGTGTTCTGCCAAGTAGAGTAGAAATCTCTGCACCAGCCTGAACAAAACGGAAGATATTATCAACGAATAACAACACCTCCATCCCCTTGCTCTGTAAATATTCAGCCATAGTAATCCCGGTAAGAATAACATTAAATCTGGCTCCCGGCGGCTCATCCATCTGGCCAAAAACCATCATAACCTTATCCAAAATCCCAGCCTCAGCAAATTCGTAGTAAAGCTCATTACCCTCACGAATACGCTCACCAACTCCAGTAAAAACACAAGCTCCTTCATGCTCTTCCACAATATTATGTATAAGTTCAGATATTAACACAGTCTTACCGCAACCTGCACCACCGATAATACCCGTCTTACAGCCGCGAACTACCGGAAAGAGTAAATCAACAACTTTAAGCCCCGTTTCAACAATATCAGCACCGCCAGTATTCAGACTATTGACATTAACTTCCAGTTTTTCAAAGTCTTTATGAATAGGTGCCTTTTTATCAGTTATCAATTCGCCCTTATTATCAACAGGCTTGCCCATGACATTAACAATCCGGCCAAAAAGTTCATCACCAATAGGAACCATTAGCGGTGAACCGGTTGCATAGGCTGCTGCATTGCGTTGCAAATTTAAAGTGGCAGAAAGTGACACGCAACGTGCAATATTACCCTCAAGATGTTCCGCCGCCAACATTGTAACTTCATTACGATCAAAAGTTGTTGTCGTAATTGTTTCGTTAATATTAGGCATATCTTCAACACACTTAAATTCAACATCAACAACCGGGCCCTGCACCGCCACGACCTTACCAACAGAACGATGCTCTGTTTCGCTATTAGATTTATTCTTTTCTTCCACCATAGAAACACCTCTTTCTTCTGACTTAAAACGTCACTTTAATATTCATTCCAACGACTCTACCAGCCACGCATCTGCTTCGCCGGCAACCAGTACACAACAAACCCCAGTAACCAGCAACTGACAAGCAATAACTACTGCTAAGCAATACCGGCGGCCATTGCATTCTCTTTATCCTTCTTCTTCTTCTTTAACTTTTTATTCTTTGTCGTCTTAGTGGCAGAGAAACTGTCACGCATACCTTTATCAATTTTTTCATGTGATGCCCTGAAAAACATATGCTTATATTTCTTTTCTCGTTCCTCCAATTTGTGCAAACTTCCTTCCAGATGCATAGCCCTAGCAGAAAACTCAGCCATTTTACTATCCTCAAAAATCTCATACAACTTTGATACTGTCCATACCCCTGCAAGATACTCTGCAATATCAGAAAAAGATGACTCAACAATAACCTTACGCATTTCTGCAAGAAACTTCTGCCCTTTTGTACGAACAGAAACCTCATCACTATCATCTTCAGCTTCATTAAAAAGATATGCACACGGTAGAAGATCTGTAGTTTTCACTGTTTGCGATGAAAACGACAGTGCCACTGGATACGCAACCATAAAAGAGCCCATACGCCCCTCTAGCATTTCCTTCACAATATAATCTTTAATTTCACTCGCCTGCTCATAAATAGTATCCTGATTAATACCATCAAAAAACTTATACTCACAACCACGGTGATCCAACAACGCCTTGCCCTTTTCCCCTGCAACAATAAATAATGTTTTTTCTTTGGGATGTTCTCCCAATGCCTCAAATGCCGCACGCACAACAAGCTGATTCAGACCGCCCATAAAACCGGAATCTGATGTAACAATCAAAATACCCTTAATATCAGATGCCGGAGTAATCAACGGATTGGCAACCTCATGTAATTTTACAACTCTGAAAAAAGCAGAAAAAGAATTCATAAACTTACCAAAGCGAACTTTTTCTTTCAGCATCTGATGGAACTGAGCAGCAGCAATATTCTTTAGCGTATCAACCAAATCAACCATTTCACGATTAAACGTCAACTCCTCTCTTAACTGCTTTAAATCCATCTTAAATCCTTAATTAATACACCAATAACCAATAACCAGTAACTAATAACCAATAACTAAACCGTTGCCTGATGTGCCATTTTCTTCACTTCTTCTGTAGCCTCAATATAACGATTACGCAAACTGGCATCTATTTCCAAGCTACCTAATTTAAAGATCATTCCTGCAAGTAAATCATGATCAATCTTTTCATTCACCTTAATATCAAGACCAAACTTTTCCTTCAGAATGACCTCAAACTTTTCTTTTTGATCATCTTCAATATGGTATCCCGCAACAAAATCAGAGGTTTCGCCCTCAATAGTAATATTAGCCCCATCTACTTCGGAAAGAGCATCCAGTAATTCGGCCATAAACTGCCGATGTAACTCTTTACCCATACGCTCACTAAACACTAAATGGAAGATTTCCGCCGCATAGCTAACTGCTTTTTCCTCCAACTCCTGAGCTAACTGTGCTCTAAACTTAGCCTCATTTTTATGAGCCATTTCAATAATTTGTGCACTTTCCTTTTTGGCGTCTAAAACCATAGTTTCCTTTAGTTCGGCAACCTCTTTCTCTGATTCATTTTTATTCCGCATAAGATCAGCCTCTGCCGAAGCTTTTCTTTTCTCAAAATCTTTCTCATGCTCTTCTATCTCACGACGAATAGACTCTTCCTTTTTACGCACCTCACCTTCAACTTCATTTATTCTCGCCACAGCCCTTTTAGTATCGCCCAACAATAACTGCCTGATAATCAGAACCAGCACCGCCAGAATAACGATATGTGCTACAACAATCGGAATAACAATACTTAATGTTTCCTGCATAGCTATCTCTCTTTCCTTTTTATTATAATTATTTTAAATCAAATCACTGTTCACTGTTCACTATTCACTATTCACTATTCACTATTCACTATTCACTATTCACTATTCACTAAAAACTATCCTCTGCCGAATAGATGAAACAGTATCAATAATGCAATTATTGATATTGCCTCAGCAAAAACCAATGCCACAATCATAGCCTGTAGAATCTTCCCTGCAGCTGATGGATTACGACCTAACGCCTTAATACTCGCATACCCAATTGTAGCAATCACTCCCGACGGCCCTATAATCGTTACAAACATTACTAAAAATATTATTAAATTATTCAAATAAGCACCTCAATTAAAACACTACTCTTCTATCAATATCATACATTCATCACGGTCAAACTTCACAATTCCTTTAGTAATCGGTATTTTACGTTCCCAATCAAGAACAACCTCACCGCCCCTAAGTAAACTTATAATAGGGGCATGATGATCCAATATCTCAAACTCAGACATATCGCCCGGCAAAAATACACTTGCCGCTTCTCCCGCAAACACTTCTTCTCTGGGACTTAGAATTATTACCTTCATTCTGTCACAACTACCTGTTCATTGTTTTTTTCAACCTGCTCTTGCAAGAAGCTCTTAATAATACGATCTACTCTTTTAACAATTTCTGGGGTTAATTCAAGTCTCACCTCAATTTCCTCCAGCAAGGAACTATCATGTATCATAATATAGTCACATATTCCATCTCTAAATTCCTGTTGCACTCCTTTATCAAGACCCTGAACAAACTTCTCACGTAAAGTGTAAAGCATAATAATTGATTCCGCAACACTAGAAGGATTATGCTGTTCTTGCTGCAACAAGGTCATCATCACCTGGCCTTTATCCAATATCTGTTGAGCATCATCAGCAACCACAGTCTGCAACTTACTAAGCCTTTGCACTTCTATAAATCGCGCGTAATCAGCACGTAACTTCATACCCAACTCCTTAAGAGCTGGCGGTTGCACTCTCCCGCCAATAATAGATAAAGACAGTCCAAAATCAATAGCCGGACGCAACCCTTCCGTAAAAACAGCAGTACTAAGAACAATTTGCCCATCGCACATAGACGAAAGATTAGAAGGAATATACCCTGTCATATCCCCCTGCAATGTTTCCGCAATGCCAATAAAAGTCATGCTTCCACCGCCAATTTCATGACTGAACTTACCAGCCCGCTCCATCAACTGCGTCTGCACATAGAAAATATCACCAGGATAAGCTTCCCTACCAGGCGGTCTTTCAAGTAGCAAAGACAATTCTCTATAAGCCCAAGCATGTTTTGTTAAATCATCAAATACAACTAATACATCTTTCCCGCATGAAGTAAAATATTCCCCCATTGCAGAAGCAGAATATGGTACAATATACTGCTCTCCAACCGGTGCATTATCAGTAGCAACCACCACTATCGTATAATCAAGAGCATCATGCTCTTTTAAAATAGAAATAGATTTTTCAAGACTAGAAACAGATTTACCTACACAACAATAAATACATATAACATCACGCCCACGTTGATTAATAATCGCATCTAACCCGAGTACAGTTTTTCCCGTCAACCGATCACCAAGAATTAATTGACGCTGACCTTTAGCTACTGGAATAACCGCATCAACCATTTTAGTGCCAACAGGCATAAATTCATCTACTCTGGCTCGATACATTAACGGCGGTGACGCCCTAAAAACCGGTAAATGTGTAGAAGCCTCAACTCTTTCACCACCATCACAAACTTCACCCTGGGCATCAACCATACGCCCAATAAATCCATCGCCAACAGGAATAGAAAAAGGTTCACTAATTCCCAATACCTCCTTACCAATACGTAACTTTCCAATATCACCCATTACCAAGACAAGTACGCTGTCAAGATCAAACCCCATAATGATGCCCTTGACATCATCACCCATATCAACAATTTGTCCATTAAGGCATGAAGTCATACTGTCTACGCGTGCAATAATATCGCGAACATCCTTAATATGCCCAGTTTCTCTAATTCTTATTCTGAATAATGGTATTGGAGAAGAGCCTGAGTTGTTCATCTAACCCCTCCTTAATTTCATCTGTCAACCTGGTTTGTTTAACTAAATCTGCCACCACACCAGCGGCATCACGCATAACTTGCGACACGAATTTATTTAAAAGATCACGTACATTCACTGGATCAACATCATCAAAAAGACCGTTCCTTAATGCATAAAGCCTTATAATCTGCTCCTCTAGCTCCATTGGGCGGTTCTGATCCTGTTTTAAAACCTCTTCCAGCACTCGTCCCTGCTCAAGACGCTTCTGCACATCACCAGAAACCCCCGCACGTAGACGCGTCAATTTTTCAAGCTCTTTATATCTCACAAAATCAAGCTGCAACATACCCGTCATAGCCTTCATTGCAGGCCATTGCACCTTACTTCCAATACGTGACACAGAAAGCCCCATATCAATAGCCGGCTTAAATCCTTCAGAAAACAGCCCCGAACTCATAAATATCTGCCCATCAGTCATAGAAACAATATTGGATGGAATATAACCAGCAACATCACTCTGCAAAGTCTCCACAATTGGTAACTGCGTCATTGATCCGCCGCCCAACTCCGGTTTCAACTTACCAGCACGTTCAACTAACTGAGAATGAATATAAAAAATATCTCCAGGATATGCATCACGCCCAGGTGCACGCTCCAGCAATAAGGAAATTTGACGATACGCCCAAGCATGCTTGGTTAAATCATCAAAAACAATTAAAACGTCACGTCCCTCTTCCTGCATAAAATATTCACCAATACTTGTCGCAACATACGGCGCCAAATACTGTTGACCAATCGGATCAGATGCTGTTGACGCCAATACTGTTGTATACTCCCAGGCATCATTTTCATCAAACAAGTCAGTAACCTTCTTAAGCGAGCCCTCGGACTTACCGACACAGCAATAAACGCAAATTACATTTTTACCCTTCTGTCCCAAAATAGCATCCACACCAACTGTCGTTTTACCAGTCATCCTATCACCAAGAATAAGCATGCGCTGCCCTTTCCCGACAGGCTTAAGCATATCAACAATTTGCGTACCAGTCTGCAACACTTCATCAAGCGGCACCCGCTCCAACACCGTGCGTGCCTTGTTAAATATTGGCGACATCGCAGATTCGCGTATAACACCTCCACCGTCAATTGGATGACATAACGCATTAACCTTTCTTCCAATAAAAGCATCACCTACCGGTATCCTGAAATCATCAATAGTCGATACCACAGGGTCACCAGGCTTAATATGCCCACCAATATTCGCCTTCAAAACCAGCACATAATCCTGATCAAAACCAACAATAAAACCAAGCGTAGAATCGCCCAATTGTACCATCTGACCATTCATACAATTAGCCATACCCGTTACACTGACAACATCCTGCTTAATTTCCGCAATCTTGCCATATTCCTTAAATTTAAGTAATCCTATCTTCGGTCGCATATCCTATTCCAAATAACCTCTTTTAATCTTTTCACTGCTAACTAGACCCTATCCGAAAAGATATTTTCAGTAATACTGAACATTTTCCTGATATTTAACATCTATTTTTTTACAAGTTATCAGTTGTCAGCTATCAGTCTTCAGTT
>CAMZLY010000068.1 GCA_947311825.1 uncultured bacterium | reverse complement strand
CTGTATGGCATCAACACAAGCTTTAACTCCTTCGGCAGATGAAGCCGCATTACGCAAACTAGCATCAAGAGAACAGAAAGATGGTAATTATAACGACGCCTTAATTCTATTTAAAAAACTGGCACTTGAACCGCAAGCGAACATAAATAAAGTTAGCGATGACTTTAATAATGCAATAAAATGTTATAATAATCTAAACAAACGAAACGAAATAGATACCTTTGCCGAAGAAGTAATAAAAATACATAATGATAACTGGAAGCTTCTTGCACAAGCGGCACGCTATTATACTGATACACAACATAGCGGTTATATGATTGCCGGCGAGTTTTCTCGTGGTTATCATCGCGGCGGCGGAAAATTTGTATATAGTCAAGAACGTGACCATATACGTGCATTACAGTTAATGGAAAAAGCTCAAACAACAGCCAAATTGCGTGGCGAAAAATTAACAGCAGCATTTTATCAACAATTTGCTAATACGATTTATGGATTCAACAGCAGAGAAGCATGGCGACTGCAATATTTGAGTGACTTAACAAAACTTCCTGATTATTCTGACTATTATTCTTATTCTCGTAATAGTGGTGCACCGGTTGATGAAAATGGTAATCCAGTCTTTTTTCATATCCCGCAAAGTTATCATGCCGCAGTAAATGACGGCGAACGCTGGCGCTGGATGATGAATAAGGCTATCGAAACAGATGTATCTTATAAAAACAGTATTATGAGTACTTATGCGAATTTCCTATATGGCCAGTTTGGGGTACAAACAATGCAATCGTATGGCTGGTTTTTTGCCCGTGATATCTATTACGGTGGTGGCAATCGTGAAGAACAAGGTGATCTTAAAAATAATCCACAAACAGCAACTTATTCTCTACATACATTAAAAGAAAACGAAACAATGGCAAAGCTGGCTACCGGTGTTAAAAGATTCTCGTTGCCGGATGATTGTGATTTCATAAAGATTTATAAAGAGCTAAATGATAGCAGAATGCTTGCACAGATTTTTGAGAATCGCCGTCAATATGATCGTGCTGTTGAATTTTGGAAAAAAGCCAATGATAAAGATCGTATCAAGCAAATAGTAGGCAATTGGGGACAGTTTGAAACAACCAAGACTTCTCCTGCCGGAACAAATGCCGAAGTGCAATTTAGGTTTCGTAATGGTGATAGCGTTAGCCTTAAAGCAGAAAAAATATTGGTGCCGAAACTTCTAAATGATGTAAAAAAATATATCAAGAGTAATCCTGCAAAATCAGATTGGCAAAACTTGAATATTGGTAATATCGGATACCGCTTGGTTACAAAAAATGAAAAGAAATATATTGGCGAGGAAGTTAGCAAGTGGGAACAAAAGCTTGAACCGGCGGCAATGCATTTTGACAAACGAGCAACTATTACCACGCCATTAAAAGACGCTGGTGCATATTTATTAACCGCAACAATGAAAAATGGCAATACCAGCAAAATAGTTATCTGGATTAACGACACGATTATTATAAAAAAGATGATGCAGAACAAGGCATACTTTTTTATTGCTGACGCTGTTACCGGCAAGCCGATACAAAACATCAATCTTGAGTTCTTCGGTTATAATCAAAAATATATAAATGGAAAAAATAAAGGGCGTCGCTATAATTTTATAACAACAAGTTTTGAAGATAGTAGTGATCAGAATGGTCAATATATTGTAGGCTCGGGAAAATACACGAGAAATTATCAATGGCTTATTACCGCAAAAAATAATGCCGGACGTTTTGCTTATATGGGCTTTTCCGGGATATGGTTTGGGCGTAATTATGATCATGAATATAATCAGAAAAAAGTTTTTATGATTACCGATCGTCCGGTATATCGTCCGGCACAGAGTGTTAAGTTTAAGTTCTGGATTCGGAATGCTAAATATGACCAAGAAAATATCTCCAAGTTTGCCAATCAAGAGTTCGGGGTAATTATTACAAATCCAAAAGGAGATAAAGTTTTTGAGAAAACTTTTAAGACCGATCAATATGGCGGGCTAAACAGTGAGTTTATGCTTCCGTCCGATGCAACACTAGGGCAATACTATGCTAACATCTGGCAAAATGGCAGAAGCCTTGGTGGCAGACATTTTAGAGTGGAAGAATATAAAAAGCCGGAATTCGAAGTTACTGTTGATGCCCCGTCAGAACCGGTTATGTTAGGCGAGAAAATAACAGCAACCATCAAAGCAAAATACTATTTTGGCGCACCGGTAACCAAAGCCAAAGTAAAATATAAAATTCTTCGGACATCATATAATAAGGACTGGTATCCAGTAGGAATCTGGGATTGGTTTTATGGTCCCGGGTACTGGTGGTTTGCCGCTGATTATGATTGGTATCCCGGCTGGCTACGATGGGGTTGCAAGCGACCACGAGGCTGGTGGTGGCCAACTCGGCATAATCCGCCGGAAGTTATTGCCGATGCGGAATTGCAACTTGAAGAAGATGGTACTGCAAAAATAAATATTGATACGGCAATGGCAAAAGCGATGCATGGTGATACTGACCATAGCTATTCAATTACAGTGGAAGTTACCGATGAATCACGTCGTACAATTGTCGGCACAGGCAAAGTGCTGGTGGCAAGAAAACCATTCAAAGTTTATGCCTGGTTAGATCGTGGATATTATAATGTTGGTGATGTTATTCATGCAAATTTCTCGGCACAGACTTTAGATAATAAACCGGTACAAGGCAAAGGTGTTCTTAATTTGTATAAGATAAAATATGATGTAGATGGCAATCCGAAAGAAAGTACGGTGCAACAATGGAAACTTGATACGGATGAACAGGGAAAAGCATCAGTCCAAATTAATGCTCGTATGGCTGGACAGTATCGTTTTTCGTATAAAGTTACCGATGCAAAGCAGCACACAATAGAAGGTGGGTATATTTTCTGTATTCGCGGCAAAGGATTTAACGGCAAAGATTTCCATTTCAATAAAATTGAACTTACTCCCGATAAAAAAGAATATGTCAATGGCGACAAAGCAAAGTTGATGGTTAGTACTGATCAGAAAAATAGTACTGTACTACTCTTTGTGCGACCGACAAACGGAATATATAAAATGCCGAGTGTTCTTGCCGTGGATGGAAAAAACACGATAGTAGATATTGATATAACAAAAAAAGATATGCCGAACTTTTTTGTTGAAGCTTTAACAATTAGTAATGGTCGCATCTATACCGAGGTTAGAGAAGTTATTGTTCCGCCGGAAAAACGTGTCCTTAATGTTGAAGTTGAACCGTCGGCAGAAAAATATCTGCCGGGAGAAAAAGCATCAATTAAAGTGAAGGTGACAGATTTCTTTGGCAAGCCGTTTGCCGGTTCATTGGTGTTAAGTATTTATGATAAGGCATTAGAATATATTTCCGGCGGTTCTAATGTCGGTGACATAAAGAAATTCTTTTGGAAGTGGCGACGTTCACATAATGTGTCAACGTCATCAAATATTGATAAAATATTTTATAATCTGACACTTCCTCAAAAAGCGAGAATGAATAGTCTTGGTGTATTTGGGCATTTGATTGCCGATCAATATGGAGCCGGAGCAAGTGATAAAAAAGATGTTAGTTTCAATCGTGCCGTAAAATCAAAAGGAGTGAGAAATATGTCTTTGGCAGCTGCTCCGATGATGGATCAGGCAGGTATGGTTGCCTCTGATAGTATAGAAATGAAAGAGGAATCTGTAGGTCTTGATAATGCTTCAGCTGCTGATAGTGACAACAACATGTCCGCTCCAGTTATCAGAAAAAACTTCGCTGATACAGCATACTGGAATGCGAGTTTTACAACTGACACAAATGGTACGGCAACGATTAATTTTAAGATGCCGGAAAATCTAACCGGCTGGAAAGTAAAAACCTGGGCGATGGGACATGGTACGGTTGTGGGCGAAGGCTCTTCTGAAGTTGTAACTGCCAAGAATCTTATGTTACGAATGCAGGCACCGCGTTTCTTTGTTGAAACTGATGAGGTGGTTCTTTCTGCAAATATTCATAATTATTTGGAAACCGAAAAACAGGTTACAGCTATTTTGGAATTAGATGGAAAATGCTTGAAAACTATTCCATTAACTCCCGCCGAAAAATTTATGGACTTAAACAAAAAGATTATTACTATCCCAGCAGGTGGCGAAGAGCGTGTTGATTGGTGCATAAAAGTTCTTAAAGAAGGTGAAGCTGTTATTCGCATGAAAGCACTTACTGACGAAGAGTCAGATGCTATGGAAATGCGTTTTCCGGTTTATGTTCATGGCATTTTAAAAACAGAATCGTTCTCTGGCGTAGTCCGGCGTGATAAGAAAAAAGCTAAAATAAAGATCACTGTTCCTGAAGAGCGGCGGATTGATGATTCAAGATTAGAAATAAGATACTCGCCATCATTGGCGGCAGCAATGGTTGATGCTTTACCATATTTGGCAGAGTATCCTTATGGTTGCACCGAGCAGACATTGAATCGATTTTTACCAGCAGTGATGACGCAAAAAATATTGAAAGATATGAATCTTGATCTAGCGGCAATAAAAGAAAAACGAACCAACTTGAATGCACAGGAAATCGGTGATGATGTTCAACGTGCCAAGCAGTGGAAGCGATGGAAACATAATCCGGTCTTCGATGAAAAAGAATTATCCGAAATGTTAAATGCCGGCGTTAAACGGTTAGAAAATATGCAGTTGTCCGACGGCGGCTGGGGCTGGTTTTCCGGTTGGGGCGAAAGGTCAACTCCACATACAACAGCGTATGTGGTACACGGTTTGCAGACGGCGAGAAAATATGGTGTTGGGGTTAATGAGAACATGATCAATCGTGGCGTGCAATGGTTAAAAAATTATCAGACCAAAGAGACGACTAAGATTAAGAATGCACCAAGTAAAACTGATCCATGGAAAGAATATGCTGATAACCTTGATGCATTTATTTATATGGTTCTCGCTGATGCGAATATTCATAATAAGCAGATGGATGAATATATTTATCGTGATAGAAATAACCTATCTGTTTATGCAAAAGCAATGTACGGCTTAGCATTACATAAACAGAATCAAATAGCAAAACGAGATATGGTAATAAGAAATATTGAGCAATATCTGGTTAGAGATAAAGAAAACCAGACTGCATATCTGAATCTGCAAAATGGTGGATACTGGTGGTATTGGTACGGAAGTGAATATGAGGCACAAGCATACTATTTGAAATTACTTGCGGCAACGAAT
>CAMZLY010000067.1 GCA_947311825.1 uncultured bacterium | reverse complement strand
TGTTTTAGGCGAGCAAATTCTGCCTTTTGAACAATTGGAGCATACCCGTAGGGTCTGTAAAATTGCGAAAAAGCGGAATATGCCGCATAAAATCAAAAAGTGCCCGCAGATAGTTTTGCAAGTGCCTCAACTATTTATATTTTTTTGAGTTTTCCTTTTTTTCTAAAAACACGTCAAGATTTAAAATATTATTTGACTTGCCATAACATTATAATTAATACTTATAACTATGCAATTACCTCGTTCACAGCAACAACATATTTTAAGCGTTGTAGAAGCATTTGTTCAAAATAAAACCATGAAAGTGTAATTATGAGCGAAACTAAAACACCAGCTATATCAACCGATAATTTAATTCTTAGGATTAGAGGACATGCAGTCATCCTAGATTCAGACTTAGCAACACTTTACGGAGTAACAACAAAAAGGCTCAATGAACAAGTAAAGCGCAACATCGAAAGATTCCCTGATGACTTCCTTTTTCAGCTAACCGAAAAAGAGATATCATCTATGCGGTCGCAATTTGCGACCGCATCAAAACGTAATATTCGTTATAAACCTTATGCTTTCACTGAACATGGAGCACTAATGGCTGCCAATGTTGTAAAAAGCGACCAAGCTATACAAATGAGCATCACTGTAGTTCGTGCATTCGCAAAACTCCGTCGCATGGCTTTGTCGGTCGATGGTTTAGCTCGTAAACTAAATACCTTAGAAAGCAAATATGACAAACAGTTTAGTGCTGTGTTTACTGCAATCAGACAACTCATGTCAGCACCACCAGCCGGCAAGAAAATTAAAGGATTCAAAAAAGACTGATCATCTTTGACATCAAAAATCGTGGTTACTGACGGCGAGGCACGACCGCTTGCTGCATGGTAAACATAACTCGATGTTATGCGACGTTGAACTTGTCCAAAAACAGGGTAAAGGGGGATTTTTGGACATGTTCACGTGGGAAGCGAACGCATAACATCCGTTATGTTTGTCCAGGCAGGATGGTGGTTGCTGTTTCCAAGGAGTAGTTCTCCCTAACATCTTTATTTACAACTGCCTACGACTTTTTGACTGTCCCTTATTTTTCTGGCTGTACCCATTTCTTCTATGGCCTGAGCATCCTTTCTGGTACGCTCGGACTGTGTTGATGCTACTACTGTTGCGTGTTTCTGTGTCGGAGCTGACAAACGCCCTGAGTTTATAGCTTTATTGAAGGTGGAGTATTCGATACCAAGTTGTTCAGAGGCATCTTTTCGAGATATGCCTTGATCCAGAAGTGCTTGAGCTTGACGTAATTTATCAAGAGTAAACACATTCCCCCTAGTACGCCCTTTATTTTTCTTAAAAAATGATTCGATACCGTTCTCTTTGAGTTGATTAACTGCACGATTCAATCGCTGGCGCTTGACATCAAGTGCTTTGACAAGTTCACATTGTCGACAAATGCTTGAGTTAAGCAGAAGAGCACATATCAATCTAAACAAATTTTGATCTTTTTCGTGATGAGAATATATAGGCCAAAGCGAAATATAATAAGTCCATACCCCGTCGTTCTTCTCAACGGTCAGAATATCATTAATAATGATTGAATTTTCGGGAAAGATTGGTAGTATTGTTTGCATGAGTGCCCCTTGTTTTGTTAGTGTGTTTTTTATCAAAACACAGAATAAGGGGTCACTCTCTTATTCCGCAACAAAAGATTGCGGATTTTACAAAAAAATTCTGTAATATGTTTTATTGCAGACGTTTACGAAAAAAGGTTTGTACAAAGTCGATTGTTAGGGATCAAGATGTCTGAGATTATGCCTTTTGAGCAATTGGAGCATACCCGTAGGGTCTGTAAAATTGCGAAAAAGCGGAATATGCCGCATAAAATCAAAAAGTGCCCGCAGATAGTTTTGCAAGTGCCTCATAAGTAAGGATATTTATGAAATATGGAAAATGACTTAAAATTACGTGTCGCGGTCTTGTTTGGCGGTAAATCAGTTGAACATCAAGTGTCAATACAGTCGGCAAAGAATGTGGTTACTGCTATTGATAAAGATAAATATGAAATTGTATTAATTGGGATTAGTAAAACTGGGGGATGGCATTTATGTGATGATAATCTGTTTGACTCTATGCCTAATGATGGAATCCCGATACCTTTTGATGTAATTGGCGATCAGGTAATGCTTGTTGCTGGTAATCGTGGCTTTTATAATCTTTCTTCACAGTCTTATATTGAGAAAATTGATGTTGTGTTTCCTGTTTTACATGGCACATTTGGTGAAGATGGTACTATTCAGGGATTGTTAGAATTAGCCAATATACCTTTTGTCGGGGCTGATGTGCTTGGTTCTGCAATAGGCATGGATAAAGATATTGCAAAACGTCTCCTTCGTGATGCTGATTTGCCGGTTACAGATGCCATTATATGTTATGCGGAAGATAAAAGTGAAATTACTGCGGATATGGCTGTTGAAAAACTAGGATTACCATTATTTATTAAACCCGCTAATATGGGGTCGTCAGTTGGCGTTATGAAAGTTGAAAAGAATGATGATTTTGAAAATGCACTTCATCAGGCGTTTGAGTTTGATAATAAAGTGTTGATTGAAAAATCTATTGTTGGTCGCGAAATTGAGTGTGCTATTCTTGGTAGTCAAACCCCCTCTGCATCTGTCCTTGGAGAAATTGTACCGCATGCTGACTTTTATTCTTATGAAGCAAAATATATTGATGGAGATGGTGCGAAGTTATGTATTCCGGCTGAGCTGCCGGAAGAGTGTGCTGAGGCTATACGCTCTATGGCTATGAGTGCTTATGAGGTTCTCTGTTGCTCTGGTATGGCAAGGGTGGATTTCTTTTTGCAGGATGATGGCTCAATTTATATTAATGAAATTAATACTATACCGGGCTTTACTAAAATTAGTATGTATCCGCAGTTATGGGCTGCCAGCGGAGTGAGTTATCCGGAGTTGGTAGACCGGTTGATACAGTTTGCTTTTGACCGTGCAGTGCGGAAGGAAAAGTTGTGTACGTGTATTAGACTATAAGTGGTTAGGTTCCTTCTTTGGAATGCCCAGTATTGAGCCTAAAAAGAGTAGTAAGCTAACTGTTTTTGCGGTTGCAACGCAAAAATAACTAGTCAGCAATGGATGCTGGAGTGTGAGAGTGTAAAAAAAAGTGATTTATTACTTGATTTATGTAGTGGGGGTGGTCATACTCCCCACGATTTTAGAAACAGAAAGAAGGAAACAGGTTATGGGAACAGGAAGAAAATTTCATAAGAACAATATGACGCGTCCGCGTAAGAGTACGATGGAACGTAAACGTCGTGTAAAGGTTCAAATTAAACGATTAGTTGCACATGGTCTGGATGAAGAAGTCTTGGTAAAGATGGATCCGCCAGATATTAGAGAGTTGTTGAGATGTCCGGCTAAGCTCAAAGAGCTTGTATAAGTTGGGATGATAATCAGAATTTACCGCACTATTGCAATCTTAAAGTTGCATTAGGCGGTTTTTTTGTGGTTATGAATGTTACTCGTAACTCATGTGATTGAGCCAATAAGTTTTATTACATTCGCAATTATAAATCCCTTTTTT
>CAMZLY010000066.1 GCA_947311825.1 uncultured bacterium | reverse complement strand
CCTAGGTCTTGATAATAAAAGTGCCGAAAATGCTGATGTTGCACTTGAGCATGTAAAAAAGAACCTTAAACAGGCGACTTTAAATGCTGATACAAGCAAGCCGGACACGAGTACTTACGCTCTTGGAGAGGATGTTGTATTAAAGTTCAGAGTTAAGGGGGATGATAACAAAGAAAAGCTAGTACTAAAGATCAGAATAGTAGATGAGTTTGATAATGAAATAAAAAAACTTTTGCTTCCCGTAAAGGGAGAGGAAGTTGTTATTCATGCACCGGCAGATAAACTTGGGTTCTATAGGGTCTTTGCAAAATTATCAAATGGAGCGACCATACCGGCGCTAGGCAGTCGCCCCTCAGGTTTTATTACCTATTGCATTGTTCCTGATCCTGCGAAACGCAAATTGTATTCTATGGATAAAACACGGTTCGGAATGCAGGGCGGTTTTTCTAAAACAGCAAATCAACTTCCGTATCTAGGTGTCAGATGGATATTGGGCGGCTATGGCTGGCATCGTGTTGAGCCGAATCACGCAGGGGAATATAAAGAAACATTTAAGAACTTTATTCCAAAAGAGACTTGGTTTGGACCGGCACAGCTTAATTGGTGGCATACTGCTGAAAACGGAACGAATAAGAAATGGCAGGTTTTTGGAATGCCAATACCTTATAATGCCGCCCCAAAATGGGCAACTATTCCGAGTACACACACTTATGCAACAGGAGCTCTCACCCCACAGGGCGAAAAGGCTTGGGCTGAATACTGTTTTGCTGTTGGTACTAATTTTGCACATTATACTACAAATTATCCCAGACGATATTATCAGATTACATGGGAGCCCAATTATCCGTGGGGATATAAAGGAAATGATGAACAATTAATAAAAATATATGAAATAGCATATACTGCTCTTCATAAAGCCGATCCCAAGGCTTTTGTCTTGGGTGTGACTTTTTCTATGCCATTCCTTGATGAAACTAAAAGGATTTTTAGAAGATTATTGAAAAAAGGACTTATAAACTACATTGACGGAGTAACATTTCATCCCTACGAAGCATATCCGATGAATAGCATACAAAAATTAAGAGACTTTAGGGCAATGCTTAGGGAATGTTCGGATAAGGAGTTGCCCATTTTTGCAACCGAGCAAGGTTCACCAACTTCTGAACGAGTGGAAAACGAGTTGGCACAGGCTCGAGACCTCATCTGGAGTAATCTTATTTCACTTGGTGAAGGCGTAAGTTTTAATATGACTTTTTATATTACTGATTACCCTGGTACGGCTGGATATGGATATTATTATAATCTTGATGCCGACAAAAAGTTTTGCCCGCACTCCAGTTCTCCCAAAACCATTGTTGCACCATACGCAGCCATGACTTTTCTGCTGGACGGTTCTTCACCGGTTAAGGCTATAGAATATCTCGGAGGCTCTTCTTATGGATATTCTTATGAAAAAGAAGGGAAACCTATTCTTGCTTTATGGAATTCAGCTAAAGAATGTGATGTGATAATTCCCACGGGAAGTGATAAGGTTACGGTTTATGACTGGGTAGGAAATTCTTCTACAATCAAAACAGACAACGGCAACCTTAAAATCAGGTTATCAAAGTATCCCATATATATAACTGGAGTATCAAATATGTTATGGGGCAAGAAATCGCTTGAATTACTAAATATACAAAAGAGTTTCTCTGTAAAACAAGGGGAACTTATGAGCATAACCGGAAGGGTATCGGCAATTAGTGAGGACTTAATTGGTAAAGCGGAATTAATCGTTTCAATTGAATCTCCAAAATTTAAACAGCTTATCACCACATACATAACACTTACAAAGAATCCTTCCGTATTTAATGTGCCTTTGCTGATACCTGCTAATTTGTCTCCTGGTAAATATCTTATAAACGTTACTTTGAATGAGGATTCACGTTTAATAGCCCATACTGGCAGTAAGCTGCACGTTGCGGCAAGCTCTCAGGAGTTAGATATAATATCTGTTACTACTGATATTGCACTGGATAATTCAAAAATAATAAATATAACTTGCCAAAATATAAGCAAAAAACCATTAGATGATAATTTACTGGTAAAATTCAAAGGATTGCCTGAAACGCAAAAATCAATAAAAATAAATCTTATTCCGAATGAAACCAAAAATTTTAAAATTATATACAAAGACTCCAGACAAGTTGAATCTTCAAAGTTTTATAATGCTGAATTACAGTTAGTATGGAAAAACAATCAAATCTTTACAAAAAGATTCAAGTGTATGAATGCATATATGATTAACGACGATATAATAAGCATTGATGGTAATACCGATGATTGGAAAGATATACCGACACATTTACTCAATGGTAAAAAATTTGTTGTTGGATACTCCCCAAAAAATTATAATGGAGCAGATGATTTAAATGCAGAATTTAAGATCGCATATAGTAAAAAATATTTTTATATGTTGGTTGATGCTAATGATGATATCTTTTGTCAGGAGTCATCCGGTTATACCACTTGGAAGGGTGATTCCCTAAGTATAGGAATCAACCTTGACCCTGAAAAAATGACGACTAGCACCGGGGATGTTTTTGCAGACAAATTCTATTTAGCGAGAGCAAGCATGATTATTATGGCACTGACCCAGAATGGACCGGAAGTATATAGGAGGCGTACATTTGATAATGACAAATATCCCTTATCCCCCTTGTCCGAGAAAAATATATCTTTCAACATAAAACGTGATGGGAAATCACATATAGTTTATGAAATGGCAATTCCATGGAGCAGTTGGGGAATATCTTCCGATGAAGACCTTCCGTCACAAATTAGCTTTGCATTCTCTTTAAACGACCGAGATAGTAAAATAACATGGGATATGTCTCCCCTAGGTCTTTTTGACGGATTGGCTAAAAGATATGAATTTGATGTCGAAAAATTCGGTATATTGTTGTTAAAGAAAAAAAATTAAAGAAGAGCTTGACAAAACAACCGCCCCATGAGACACATGAACGTGTTCATAAACAAAAGAAGAAAAGGGTTTAAGGATTGCTTGAGATGAATTCTACAGTTACATTAAGAGACGTAGCCAAAGAGGCGGGGGTATCGCTGGGTACAGTAAGTCGTGTGCTGAATAGAAAGTATGATGTCGCCCCGGAATTTGCAAAGCGTGTTGTTGATACTGTTAAAAAGTTAAATTATAAGCCTAATCTTGGTTCTGTCGGATTACAGCGAAGTGTTGCATCCTTCGCTGGAGCAACTGGATTCAAAACTTATACAATAGGGTTTATTCAACATGGGATGACCCGAGACGAGTATGTAAATGATAAATATCAACAGCGTTTGTTCTCAGCGGTTGAGCGAGAAGTAAGTGACCGCAATCTGCATTTTATTTTTTCAACATACAGTACTCAAAAGAATAAAAAACTGCCTCTAATGGTGCACGACCGTAAAGTTGATGGTGTATTGATAAAAACTAGTGAATGGCAACAATCTAATTGGATTGATGCGGTTGCCGCAACTGTACCTGTTGTTCTTGTTAGTAATCGTCTCGACCGTGATGATATCCCATCAGTTAATATGGATAACATAGGCATTTCCCGTCAGGTTATACAATATCTGCTTAGGTTGGGGCATCGCCGGATAGGTTTTTTCCAGGTACAACATGATGTCAATAGTCCCAAAGGTCTTTCTTACGATAGTTTTAGTCAGGAAAATAAACTTTTCGCTTACAGGGAAGTTGTCAAGAAGATGTCGTTGATAAATATCCCTGAATATGCACAAACTCCTATTCGTGACTGGACACAACAAAGCCTTGTGGATGTTGCCGGTGATGCTATAGATGCGTGGGTATCCATGGGAACGGAGCGACCAACCGCTATTCATTGCGGTGCTGATGTCTATGCCCTAGCCTTAATTGAAGCCGCAAAAAAACGAGGATTAAGCATTCCTGATGACCTGAGTGTTGTTGGAGGAATGAATACTGATGAATGTGAGCTAAGCGATCCGCCATTAACCAGTATTGAGTATCATCCGGCAGAAAGCTCACGTTTAATACTGGATATGATGTGCCAAAGAATAGAGCACCCCGAACATCCTCCATGGCATGCAACGCTTATGGGCGAGTTAATTGAACGGGGTTCGTGTATGAGGATTGATGTTAATTAACTGTTATATAACGTACGCAGTGGAATTGTTCTGCTGCATCAAGATAAGAAGGAGTATGAAGATGAAGACAATGAATAGGATGGTTGTTGTGATATTTTGTATGGTTGCATTAATTCTGGCGGCATCTCCGGCAGAGGCAATTGTAATTGATTTTCAGGAATCAGATGGTTATGCTCTCGGTGAGCTGGATGGCCAGCCCACCAATGGAACTCAATGGGTGCATATTGGTGGAAGTTTATTTGCT
>CAMZLY010000065.1 GCA_947311825.1 uncultured bacterium | reverse complement strand
GTTTTAGGCGAGCAAATTCTGCCTTTTGAACAATTGGAGCATACCCGTAGGGTCTGTAAAATTGCGAAAAAGCAGAATATGCCGCATAAAATCAAAAAGTGCCCGCAGATAGTTTTGCAAGTGCCTCTACAAATATTAAGCCACAACATAATACTGACTGGTCAGTATGTCAACAGTTCTTGAAAAATAAAAATTTAGTAAAAACCTTAAACCGCACTTGACACACAACAACGTAGCATATAGTGTGTTTGGCAACTCTAAATAGTTGAGTACCTGCAAAGGGTGGGCATTGCCCGCTCTTTTGTTATTTGTGTATAGAAATATTTTTAAGGAATAGGACGTGTATAATGAACAGCGAACTTGCTGCAATAGTAAATTATATGGAAAAAGAACGTGGAATCGATCCAGAAACATTGATCGAAGCCATAGAGTTCTCTCTCCGTCAGGCATCCAGAAAGTTGCCTGAGTGCGACACTGATCTGGATATTTCGATCGACAGAAAAAACTACCAAATTAATGCCAGAGCAAATGTTGAAGTCGTAAAAATTGCTAAATCTAAATATAAACACATTTCCCTCGCTAAAGCGATGAAGATAAATCCAGATGCTAAAATCGGCGATTTTATGGATGTTATAATCGAAGCAAAAGAGCTTGGTCGCATTGCCGCACAAACAGCTAAACAAGCTATTCTGCAAAAAATCAGACAAGCAGAACGAGAAAATATTTTTGATGAATACAAAGATCGTATCGGTGATATAGTCAGTGGTACTATTCGTCAGTTCAATCGGAGTGATATAATTATTGATTTAGGCCGCGGAGAAGCTATACTCCCAGCTACTGAAAGAGTGCAAACTGAAGAATATCAGGTTGGTGATCGTATTCGTGCATACCTACTTAGCGTCGAAAACACCCCTTCCGGTCAGGGGATAACCTTATCTCGAAGTCATCCGGATTTCGTAAAAGCTCTATTCCAACTAGAAGTATCTGAAATAAACGACGGTATAGTGGAAATTAAAGGCATCGCACGTGAAGCCGGATATCGTACAAAAATTGCGGTAGTCTCTAATGATGAAAAAGTTGATCCTGTGGGAGCATGCGTAGGAATGCGCGGCATACGCGTCAAAAATATTGTTAGAGAACTCTCAGGCGAAAAGATTGATATTGTCCGTTGGAGTGAAGATATAAAACTCTTTACAACAAATTCACTTGCCCCTGCAAAATTAGCCAGCGTGTGGCTTGATGAAAAAATCCCTCATCTAGTACATGTTCTTGCTGATGCAGACCAACTATCACTTGCCATTGGCAAAAAAGGACAAAACGTTCGGCTAACAGCTAAATTAGTAGGCTGGAAAATTGATATACAAAAAACAGAATCTGACACAACCTTTGAAGACCAAGTTGCTCATGCTATTGAGCTAATGGCAGGCATTGATAATATCGATGAAAAAAGTGCAGAAACGCTAGTGAAATCAGGATTTCTGACTATTGAGGGTGTTTTAGAGGCTGATATTGATGACATTATTGAAACCACAGGGTTCAAAAAAGAAAAAGCACAGTCCATTATTGATGCAACGACAGTGTATTTAAGCACTAAAAAGTAAGCATCTATTATTTCTGAACTGAGCAGGAGGCATAAGATAACTTAATGAGAGTATACGAACTAGCAAAAGAAATCGGTATGGGAAGCAAAGATCTTGTAGAAAAACTACGGGCACTTAATATCGAAACAAAAAGTTATATGAGCTCAATTGATGAAGATTCAATTGAACTCATACGGGCAAAATATTCCCAAAAAGATGCCGCCCAATCCCAGGAAAAAGCTACTCCGGCTATTGAAAAGAAAGCGGAGCCCGCACCCCCAGTCATCGAAAAAGAACAAAAAAAAGAAAACATTGAAACTTCTGTTAAAGATAACGAAGATAAAGAACTTCTAGCAATGATAGCAGAAGAAGAAGCAAAAGAAAAAGCAGAGCTTGATGCACTTGCAAAAGAAATTGAAAATGAAACCGCATCAAAAAAAGTAGTAACCCTAACCGGCGGCATAACGGTAAAGGAACTAGCAGAAAAAATAGATATGCGGCCTAACATGTTAGTTGCCGAACTAATGAAACTCAACATCTTTGCATCCATAAATCAACGCCTTGACATGGCAGTAATACGTAAAGTAGCAGAAGCTCACGATTTCGAGATTGAACAGGAAAAACGTGTTGACGTTGCACCTAATGCCAAGAAAAATGAAGATCAAGAAGAAATTATTGATCAACCGGAAGATATGATGCCACGCCCACCAGTAGTAACATTTCTTGGGCACGTAGATCATGGCAAAACATCTTTAATGGACAAAATTAGAGATGCCGCTGTAGCTGATGGCGAACATGGTGGTATCACTCAACACGTTGCCGCATATACAGTAGAAATTAATGGTAACAAAATAACATTTCTAGATACCCCCGGTCATGCTGCTTTTACAGCAATGCGCGCTCGTGGTGCCAATTTAACTGATATTGCTGTAATAATTATCGCTGCTGATGATGGTATTATGCCACAAACAAAAGAAGCCATCATGCATGCCCAGGCAGCAGAAAATGTTGCCATGATGATCGCCATCAACAAAATGGATTTACCTGGTGCAAACCTCGACCGCGTAATGCAACAACTTCAGGAAATGGGACTTACCCCAGAAGACTGGGGCGGCGAACTTATATGTTGCCCCGTCAGTGCAATGACCGGCGAAGGCATCGAACATCTACTCGAAATGATACTGATGCAAGCCGACATAATGGAACTTGCAGCAAACCCAACTAGAAGAGCTGAAGGTTTTATAATAGAAGGCAAACTTGAACAAGGAATGGGACCTGTTGCCGATTTACTTATCACTTCAGGAACCCTCAATATCGGTGATCCGATTTTATGCGGTAGCCAATGGGGACGCGTAAAAGCACTAATCAACGATCACGGTAATAAAATAAAATCAGTTGGTCCGGCAACACCTGTCCGTTGCCTAGGTCTATCAGGAGTACCAGAAGCCGGTGCCGCATTCAAAGCATGTATAAATGCTAAATGGGCAAAATCACAAGCGGCAGAAACCAAACAACAAGAAAATACCGCTTCACTGACCGTAACACAAAAAGTTTCACTTGATTCAATCTTTGACCAGATGGAAAGTGATAAAATCATAAAGCTTAAAATCATCATAAAAGCTGATACCCAAGGTTCAATTGAAGCCATCATACATTCACTGCAAGAAATAAAAAGCGATAAAATCTCGCTCTCATTTATTCTGACAGGTACCGGTAACATCACCGTAAACGACATCATGCTAGCAAGTGCTTCAAACGCAGTTGTACTTGGATTTCATGTAGCAAAAGAAAATGGGGTTGACTCAACAGCCAAACACGAAGGCATTGAAATTCGACTACATCATGTAATCTATGAACTTATCGACCAGGTTCGTGATGCCATGCTCGGAATGATTTCTCATGAAACCAAAGAAGATATCGTAGCTCACGCAGATGTAAAAGAAGTTTACCCTATTGGTAAACTAGGAAAAATTGCAGGCTGTATGATCACTAAAGGTGTTGTAAATGCAAAAAACAAGATTCGAGTAAAACGTGGTGATGAAGTTCTTTTTGAAGGCACTATGTCATCCCTAAAGCATTTCCAAGATGATGCCAAAGAATTACGAGAAGCCCAAGAATGCGGTATTAGAATCAATAAATTTGCAGACTTTGAAGTTGGCGATATATTTGAATTCTACGAAGTTCGACAACTAGAAAAAACGCTTTAATCTTATCGCGAGTAATTATTATGAGTGTTGACAGAATGAAACGCGTTAATGTCCTATTGCAACGTGAAATAGCCGCCGGTATGTATCGGGTTCTACGACCAGGAGAAGTAGACCTTGCATCTATAACCGTAACTGAAGTTTTAGCCAGTCGGGACCTACGCCAAGCAAAAGTAATGGTTTCCGTAAGAGGTCATCAATCAAAACGCAAAAGAGTTCTTTCGCTCCTACGAAGCCATAGAAAAGATTTCCAAGACTACGTTAACCAATCAGTTGTCCTTAAATATACCCCCCGTTTATTCTTTTCACTAGATTCATCTATCGCAAAAGGTAACGATGTTCTTGATACAATTTCGCACATTGAAATTCCAGAAGCGGAACCAGAAAATGTAGCCAAGGAAATCGATAACGACTATATGGACTTGGAGCATTTGAACCCAGAATCTGATTCTCACCAAAATAGGCAGAAATAATGCAAAATAAAAATCAACGCTTTTCAACACCCGCCCCACCCCAGAACGCACAACCTTACGACGGAGTACTTCCCATTGACAAACCAACCGGCATGACATCTCATGATGTTGTAGATGCCATCCGCCGCAAAGTCGGAATAAAACGTGTCGGTCACGGCGGCACCCTAGACCCTGCGGCAACCGGTGTCCTCCTGATCATGCTTGGTCGCGGCACCAAACTATCAGAAAAATTGATGAAATCCGACAAAACCTACGAAGGTACCCTATATCTTGGTAGTTCAACTGACAGTCAAGATGCCACTGGTACTATCACCGAAGAAGGTGAATGGGAACATATTACGCAAGAGCAACTCGAAGAAGAAATGAAAAATTTCAAAGGTGATTTTTACCAAACACCACCAATGGTATCAGCCGTAAAAATTAATGGAGTTCCACTTTATAAACTTGCTCGTAAAGGAAAAACTGTAGAACGAAAACCGCGCCTTATCCATATCTATAAATTTAAAATACTAGATTTCAATCCGCCAGAAATAAAATTTGTTCTACGCTGCACAAAAGGAACCTACGTACGCACAATCTGCCATGATATTGGTGAGAATCTAGGTTGCCATGCACATCTTTCAGCTCTACGGCGGACAAGTGCCGGCTCAATTGATATAGAAAAAACTACACCACTTAACGACTTACTAGAAATGGACTACCAGTTACTCCTAGACAAAATAATTCCTATCAGAAATTTCACGTAATGAAAATTATCCATGATCTGAAGCTTATCAGAAGAATGCGAAAACCAATCGTAGCCGCTGCCGGCTTCTTTGATGGTGTACATCTTGGGCATCGTAAAGTTATCGGCAAAGCCATCACTGAAGCAGAAAAAATTAACGGTCAGTCCTGGGTAATAACCTTCCAAAAACACCCCATGCGCATACTTAACCCAGAAGTTGCACCACCACTGTTAACTGCAACCGAACACAAACTACGTATTCTCAAACGTCTAAATATAGACGGCTGCCTAATACTTCCATTTAATAAGAAAATTGCTCAAACTGCCCCACAAATCTTTGTTCAACAGCTTTTAGACAGTTCTCCTCCGCTTTCAGGACTTGTAGTAGGCCAAAACTGGCACTTTGGACACAAAGGAACAGGCAACCCAAAAATGATTTCCAGATTAATTCGCAATAAATCTTTGGATTTATCAGTAGTACGACCACGCATCTGGAAAGGCGAGACCATCTCAAGTACCCGTATTCGTACCGCCGTTCAGCGTGGAAATATAGAAGATGCCACCGCAATGCTCGGGCGTCCCTTCAGCATACTTGGCACAGTACAACACGGATCCGGCATAGGCCATTCACTCGGATTCCCAACCGCCAACCTAGATGCACACCATGAAGTCTTACCTCCTTTTGGAGTCTATGCAACACGTATGCTCATTAGTACCAGCAAAAATAACAGCAAACTATATGACGGAATATTAAACTTTGGCACAAGACCAACCTTCTCAGATAACTCACCAAAGCCCATAATAGAACTACATGTCATAAACTTCAATCAAAACTTATATGATATCGATATAGAGATTTTCTTTATCGAGAAAATACGTAACGAAAAAAAATTCCACTCAATAGAAACCCTACGCAAGCAAATTTCTAAAGATGTCAAAATCGCAAATACAATACTAGCAAAGTAAACATTCCACCCATTTGGTAAAGGTAGGGCGAGACCTCCCAACCTTGCTGTTTTTCGGAAATAAACTACCTAATCTAGGATTACACGATTCTCAATAAAAAAAATCAAAATAATCGCTTTACATATAACCATCTCTTTAGATATATTCCCCGTCAGACAAACAGTAAGAAAGAAATGTAAACAACTAGGCAGAAGCCTAAAACAAACAAAGAGGAATAAAGAAGATAGTATGAGCCAAATTGATAAAAAATCTATTCAGAAGGAATTTCAGCGTCACGAAAAAGACACTGGATCATCTGACGTGCAAATCGCTGTTCTAACAAAAAAAATCGAACTGCTTTCAGAGCACCTAAAATCCAATAAAAAAGACCACCATTCACGTTTTGGTCTTATTAAAATGGTAAACACTCGCCGTAACTTACTAGACTACCTTAAACGTACAGATCTAGCCCGTTACCAGGAAATACTCAAACTGCATAGTCTCCGTCGCTAATACAGCAACATACTTATGCCCACAAACAGACTCCCTTTACAGCACGAGAGAACTCTCTTTCGTGCTTATAGTGGGATTCTGTCCAAAAACAACTAAAGATTAAAATACAGGAAAAATATTATGAACGAAAAAACATCAGTAACTATCGAAGTAGGCGGAAAACCACTTACCATTGAAACAGGTCTTCTTGCCAATCAGGCTGCTGGCGCTGTAACTGTTCGCCTCGGCGACACTATCCTCTTATCAGCAATAACCTGCACAGATACACCTCGTGAAGGCATTGACTACTTCCCGCTACAAGTTGAATATCGCGAAAAATTCTACGCCGCAGGCCGTTTCCCTGGTGGATTCTTCAAACGCGAAGCCCGTCCGGCAGAAAAAGAAATTCTTACATCTCGCCTAACAGATAGACCTATCCGTCCACTCTTCCCAGCAGATTACCGTAATGATGTGCAAATCAACAATATGTTGCTTTCATGTGATGGTGAAAATGATTCTGATATTCTTAGCATCATCGCATCAAGTGCAGCACTAACAATATCTGAAATCCCTTTTATGGGACCAATTGCGGGTGTAAGAGTATGCAGAATTGATGGAGAATTTGTCGTTAACCCCAATTACAAAGCACGGGAACGGAGCGACTTAAACCTCATCTATTGCGGAAATCGTGAATTACCACTGATGATTGAAGGTGATGCAAAAGAAGCTACTGAAGAAGATATGGTTGCAGCTATGCGTTTTGGTCATGCAGAATGTGTTAAAATCATTGATGCACAGCTTGAACTTAGAAGTAAACTTGGCCTACCTGAAAAAGTAGTAGAAGCAACTACAACCAACAGTGAACTACTTAATGCTGCACTTACATCAGTTGGTGGCGATCTTGCACAAGCACTCACAGTTCCAGGCAAACACGAAAGAAAAGCTGCAGTAAAAGAAGTAATGACTGCTCTTAACGAAAAAATGCTAGAACAGTTCCCGGAAATGACAGAAGAAGAATTCCGTGCAACATCTGATGAACTTGAAATCGAAACAGTACGTACTAACGCACTGGAAAAAGGTCTTCGTATTGATGGACGTGCATTTGATGAAATTCGCCCGCTTTCTGCTATGGTAAGTGTTCTTCCTCGTCCTCATGGTTCTGCTATCTTTGAACGTGGCGAGACACAGGCACTCGGGATAGTAACACTTGGTACTAAGTCCGACAAACAATCACTTGACGCTGTTACCGGTGGTGATACAGAAAAACGCTTCATGCTTCATTATAATTTCCCTCCATACAGTGTTGGTGAAGTTGGTCGCCTTGGCTCAACTGGACGTCGTGAAATCGGACATGGTGCCCTCGGTGAACGCTCACTGGTTCAGGTTATTCCGGAAGACTTCCCATACACCATTCGGGTAGTGTCAGATATCATGAGCTGTAACGGTTCAAGTTCAATGGCAACAATCTGCGTCGGTTCACTTGCTCTTATGGATGCTGGTGTACCAATCACCAGACCGGTTGCCGGCATCTCTGTTGGTCTTTTCAGTAACGAAGAAAAAAGTATTCTTGTAACTGATATCATCGGCACGGAAGATCACTGTGGTGATATGGACTTTAAGGTTGCTGGAACTACAGAAGGTATAACAGGTTTTCAAGTTGACCTGAAAATCCACGGTCTTTCATGGGATCTTGTAGAAGGTGCATTTAAACAGGCAAAAGAAGCCCGTCTAAAAATCATTGATACCATCACATCCACTCTTGCCGAACCGCGCAAAGAGCTTTCTCCTCACGCCCCGCAGATTGAAAGCCTGGTAATTCCTCAGGATAAGATTGGTGAACTAATTGGACCGGGTGGCAAAAACATCCGTCGTATTACAGAACTTTCCGGAGCTCAAATTGATATTGAAGAAGATGGAACAATCAATATCTTTGCCATTAATGGCGAAGCAATGAGCATCGCAAAACGTGAAGTTGAAATGATTACTGCTGAAGTTGAAGAAGGCCAAATCTATGACGGCAAAGTAAGCGGCGTAAAAGAATTCGGTGCTTTTGTTGAAGTTCTACCCGGCAAAGACGGTCTCGTTCATATCAGCGAACTTTCAAACGAACGTGTTAACAAAGTAGAAGATATCTGCAATGTTGGCGATCAGATGTGGGTTAAATGTATCGGCATTGATGATCGCGGTCGTGTACGCCTAAGTCGCCGTGCTGCTATGGAAGATATGGACGAAAAATAATCAAAATCCAAAAATCAGGCAAACTGACAGCTGACAGCTGATAACTGACAACTGATAACTGCTTTCGGAGAGCGAAGTAGGGAAAGCCAATAGTAATGCTTAAAACCCGCCAGTTTCTAACTCTGGCCCAGATGACTGCTGTTGAAGCAATTCGACAGCCCATCTGCCTACTATTGGCAATATCAGGAATTATACTAACCGGCATCACTCCGTTAGTCGTAATATATAAGTTTGGTGAAGATGGCAAGCTCGCTAGAGATAGTGGGCTTGCCTTTCATTTAATATTTGGACTGATCATTGCCGCATATTCCGCAAGCACATCACTAGCAAAGGAATTACGAACCGGCACAGCATCGTCAATTCTTAGCAAACCCGTTAGTCGCAATACACTATTTCTAGCAAAATTTACCGGCATAACCTCTGTAATAATCCTTTTTTCTATCACTGCCATAGCCGCTACAATGCTCAGCGAGCGAATAGATCAGAAATTCATCTTTACTAATACAATGTCAGGATACTTTACCGACTGGCATACAGGTATTCTTCTGCTAGCCGCTCCGTTCGTAGCACTTCTGCTCGCAGGCATTATAAACTATATTACCCGCCGACCTTTTGAATCATTTGCATTCATGCTACTCGTAACGTGCGTACTAGGTGCATTCGTTATATCAGGTTTTTTTGACCGAATCGGACACCTCGCCCCACTCGACTATCAAGTAGACTGGCGGCTCTTGCCAGCAGGACTGCTTATTACTGCAGCCTTAATTGTAATAACCGCCATAGCAACTACCATCTCAACCAGATTTAACACTGTTCTAACCATTACAAGCTGTATGGCTATTCTGATGATCGGCCTTGTTGCGGACTACGTTCTCGGGCACAATGCAAACAGCTCATATTTAACTTCCGGAATATATAAACTCATTCCTAATTGGCAAAACTTCTGGGTATCAGACGCATTAACCGGTGGAGGCCATATCCCATGGAATTATGTTGCTACAACATTCATCTATGCCGCAACCTATACCGCAGGCGTATTGTGTCTCGGTATACTATCATTCAAACATAAGGAAGTTACATGAAAAGCCTACAGCCTACCCCCACGCCAATCGTACAGATAAATACCCTAACAAAAATATTCCGGGATTTCTGGCATCGCCCAAAAGCCCGTGCCGTCAACAATCTCAGCCTAAACATATATCCGGGCGAAATATTCGGACTACTCGGGCCTAACGGTTCAGGCAAAAGCACAACCATTAAAATTTTGCTCGGACTACTACACCCATCAAGCGGCACTGTTACTGTTCTAGGTAGCAAACCACAAAATGTTATAACAAAAAATGAAATCGGCTACCTGCCCGAGGAATCTCACCTTTACAAACACCTTACAGCCCGTGAAAGCCTGGATTTTTATGGAAAATTATTCGATATCAATAAAGAAGAAAGACGCAAGCGTACAGATGAACTCCTGGATATGGTGGGACTAACTCATGCAGCTGATAGAATGATAGGTGAATTCTCAAAAGGTATGGCACGGCGCATCGGGTTGGCACAAGCTCTTATAAATGATCCAAAATTAATCATTCTTGATGAACCAACATCAGGCTTAGACCCTATTGGTTGCCGGCAAGTTAAAGACTTAATAATTGCCCTAGCTAAACGCGGAAAAACAATTTTACTTTCATCACACTTACTAGCTGATGTAGAAGATGTATGTGATCAAGTCACCATTCTATTCAATGGAAGTATCCGTGCCAGTGGTAGTGTCACACAGCTACTAGAAAAACGTGATAGCATTCGCTTAACAATACCAACACTTTCACCGGAGAAACTAAAAGAAGTACTAAATGTTATTCGCAAAAAAATAGGATCAGAGCCGGAAATAGATCATCCATCCCTCAACCTGGAACAATTCTTCTTGCAAGTTGTAGCAAAAGCAAATGAAACCGAAGCAGAAAATATGTCCGGTGCCGCATCCGATACCAAAGTTGCCGCCTTCCTAAAAACTGAAAATCAGCAACCAAAAATAAACAACTAGTAACTGATAACTGACAACTGATAACTTTCAAATGAAAACTAATACCATAAAAAAAATAACTGCTATTGCCGCATTAACCATTAAACAGGCTGTACGTTCTAAAACACTTCCCATTCTAGCGGTTATACTACCTGCAGTAATTATTCTTATAGTACTTACAATCAAAGGTGACGGCTCTGCTACTGGTCAAATCCGCATGGCCATCAAATACTCACTCGGCATTATGTGGCTCATTATGGGGATTGCAACACTCTCGGCAGGCTGTGCCTCTATTGCCCGCGAAATTGAAGACAAGCAATTACGCCTTATTGCAGTAAAGCCAGTCCATAAATATGAAATATGGTTAGGTCGCTGGTTTGGATGGCTAGCCATTAACGCCGGGCTATTGATAATCTGCGGACTAACTCTCACTGCCGCCGTACATTACAAGGTCAATAGTCAAAACCTATCAGCAACTGCCAAAGAAAAACTACACAATACAATTTTGATCGGTCGATTACGCATTACTCCAACACCAGATAATGTTGACCACGAAGTTGACGTTCTCCTCAAACGCCTTAAAGCATCGGGTAAAATCCCTACCGACACAACCGACGAAGAAGAATGCAACCTTCTACACAAAAAATTAATTGCCGCCAAATCTATAGTAGCTCCTAACGCAGAAAAAAAATGGACAATGACCATCCCAAAAGCCGTCTCTCAGGAAAAGAATGTATCATTAAAACTGGAACTTCATTCTCCTACCCGTAACGAAAAACCGATATCAGGGACATTGACAATTTCAGCAAACAAATCCGCTGCCGAACCTTTATTTAAAACAGAAATCAACCAAAAATATAACACTATTTATATCGTAGATATTCCTTCCGCAACACTTGCAAACAAAGAAAACATAACCATAACTTTCAAAAATGGTTCTCCTGATAAATCAAAGACACTCGTATTCACTCCAGGTAAATCAGTAGAACTTCTGATTACAAAAAGCAGTTTTACCGCAAATTTAATCCGTACTATGTTAATAATACTATGTTACCTTGCGGTACTCTCTGCTCTTGGGATAACAACCAGTGCAATATTCTATTTTCCGGTAGCATCATTTATTGCTATCGCCGTAATTATGGCCGGCATAACCACTCAATACTTCGTTTTCGCTTCCGACCCGGCACATAAAGTTGAACATCACCATCACGGCCATGAACATGAACAGCCCAAACCACCAGGAATCACAGAAAAAACTGGAGAATTAATCCTGAACAAACTAATAATCGTCTTTGAACCGGCACGACAAGGCAATATACTACAAGATATATCCAGTGGAATACTTATAAGCTGGCATGATACAGGACGTGCCATTGTGATATTACTACTACTTTATTCCGGTATACTTGGAATTATCGGTAGCTATATCTTATCTAAACGTGAATTAGCTGCATTAAATTGAAAAGTGAAAGTCGAAAAGTGAAAGATAGAATCATAATAGCTAAAATAAAGAAATGGATATCACCCCTGCTGATTATCCTTAGCCTAACCCTACTCTTTATTGCCGGCAATATAAGCAAACACCTTACCTCTATGCGACATGACTACGACTTAGTATCAACAACCGTCATAGAAAATGCACCACCACTAGTTGCATTCACCACGGTGGCACTTGGTGGGTTTCGTGGTATACTGGCTGATATTCTATGGTTACGCGTCTCATACCTTCAGGACGAAGGCAACTACCTCGAAGTAGCACAACTATCAGACTGGATAGCAAAACTAGAACCGCGTTGCACAGAAATATGGTCATTTCACGCATGGAATATGGCATACAACATAAGCGTCATGATGCCAGATTACGAAGATCGCTGGCGCTGGGTAAATAACGGCATAGAATTGCTTAGAGACAAAGGTCTGCTCTATGATGCCGGCTCACCAAAAATATACTTTGAACTTGGTTGGATGTTCCAAAACAAAATAGCCGGTAATACAGATGATGCAAATCAACTATACAAGAACAAATGGGCAGAAGAAATGACAGAACTACTCGGTAGCGGATATCCAGATTATGAGGCATTGGCAAAAGATCCGGCAACCATCAAAAGAATGAAAGAACACTACAAACTCATCCCGGAAATAATGCAAAAAGTTGACAAGAAATACGGACCACTAGATTGGCATTGTCCACTCTCCCACTCCATCTACTGGGGATACCAAGCAACACAACATGCACCCAAAGAAAAATTCATATCGGGAGATCGTATGATATATCAATCACTAGCCCAGAGCTTTATTTATGGAAAGAAAACATGCGGCAACAGATCAAACGAAAAATATACCCCCGACCTTAACCTTCTATCCAAAATAATCAACAGCTACGAATCAGCAAGAAAAAAATATCCAGATGATAAAACCGTGAAAAACGCCTACTACAACTTCATGTACCTTGCCACAACTATTCTAAAAAAACACAATATGCCCGACGCCGCACAAAATACCTATAACCAGTGGCAACAAAACAAAATTCCAGATATGACAATACCACCATTCAAAAAGATTCAATAAATATACTCCTCAGATGAAATATTACACAACAACAATACTTTTATTGCTACTTTACTTTATTACCGGCTGCGGAAATAAACAACAAGCAACAATAAATAAAAGCTGGCCAATAATGGGAACCATAGCAACAGTCACCGTTGCTGAACCTGATACTAAAAAAGCTGATAAAGCTCTACAAATATGCAAGACAACCACAAAGCGACTAAATGACGATCTAAGCATTTTTATTCCAACCAGCAATCTATCTAAACTTAATAATGCCGGTGGTGCCTGGACAGAACTAAAAAACGATACAAAAGAACTGCTTATACTTAGCACTAAGTATGCAAAAATAAGCAAAGGTGCATTCGATCCAACGGTATCTGATATAGTAAAACTTTGGGGCTTCAACACAAAAAAACACATAACCACCATCCCGACAGATGAGGCAATAATTTCCACACTTAAAAATACAGGCTATCAAAATATTATAATATCAAATAATAGCGCACGGCTTTTATCACCTAAAACAAATATAGACCTCGGAGGCATTGCAAAAGGTTATGCAGTTGATGTCTGTTACAATGAACTACAAAAACAGAACATCAAGAATTATATTATAAATATTGGAGGTAATCTTAGAGTAATGGGCAAAGCAAGACCGGATAGAGCTTGGACAATTGGCGTCCGTAACCCATTCAACAAGAGCGAAATACTAGGAAAACTTAAACTACCATCAGGCATGGCACTCGCCACATCAGGGAATTATGAACGTTATGAATATATTGATGGGAAACGTTATGCGCACATTATCGATCCAAGAACCGGCAGCCCTGTCATAGGGATGGCAGGCACAACAGTACTCTCCTCCACCGCTGTCGAAACTGATGCGATGTCGACAACGCTCTACGTACTCGGACCAGAAATTGGTCTTTCCGCTCTTGCACAAACACCAGACTGCTGTGCACTTTTCATCCCCGACAAACAACCAATACAAATAATCGTCACTCCCGCATTCGCCAAGCTCTTTAAGCCTATGCCAGAATTCAGCAAACAAGTTATTGTGATACACTAAACCACCCTGTCCACCCCAGTCCACGCCGTCCATGTCAGTCCATGTCAGTCCGTGTTCGTCCGTGTCACTCAATGTCCACACGTTCGCCGCCACAACGATCTTGTCATTCTGACCGAAATGTGCAACCATATTTCAAACATCAAACAAAGAACGGTAAACAACGATGAAACTTAATAAAATAACCACGCATTTAGATAAAACTCTTAAATTAAATCAATTCGCTGACAGGTCAAATAACGGATTACAGATTGCAAACAAAGGAAATGTCACACGTATTGCATGTGGAGTTGATGCCTCGCTTGAGTTTTTTAAGGAAGCCAATGCTCAAGGCGCCAATATGCTTATTTGCCATCATGGAATAAGCTGGGGAGATTCACTAAAATATATTACAGACCTAAACTACCAACGTATCTCTTACCTTATAGAGAATGATCTAGCCCTCTATGCCGCACACTTACCACTTGATGCTCACCCGCGTTACGGCAATAATGCTCAAATATGCAAAGCATTAGGTCTACAAAACCTAACCCCTTTTGGACTTTATAACGGTTCCACAATTGGCTTTTACGGCAACCTGGCAAAAGCTATAAATTACAATAAATTTAAATTACAAGTTGAAAAAGTAATGAATAACAAGTTGCACACCATGGATTTCGGCAAGAAAACAGTTCGTACAATCGGCGTTATTTCAGGTGGAGCGGCTTCTGAGATTGCGGATGCCGCAGAACAAGGTCTAGATTTATATATCTCCGGCGAACCAACACTACAAGGCTATAATCTTGCGAAAGAATACGGCATAAACGTCATCTTTGCCGGCCACTACGCCACAGAGGTATTCGGCGTTAAAGCTTTAGGTCAAATGATAACCACTAAATTTAAACTAAAAGCTGAATTCATTAATTTAAGAATTGCATATTAGTTTGCGACCTCTATAAGCAGCGGTTTGCGGGATACCACTTCAGCGGCATCGATAACCTTCATAACGCCGGGATTAACTTCTAATTTGATATTACCTTCAGGATCAACCAGAACCAATACTCCTTGATAAACTTCCGTAGCCGTTCTAACCTCGCAGTTAGGAATAAAACGACGTTTTAAGCTAATATGCGATATTACCGTCTGGTCACGTTCAATATCAACCGTTAGTTCTTTTGTATAATAACCTTTCGCAGAAAACTTCACTTCATGACTTCCAGCCGGGATTCCACCAAGCGTAAGTATTTCTGATACTTTATCTGTCTGGTCTGCTTTTGCTGTCGTCAAACCCAACCATTTCCCGTCAATAAAAACCTTCACGTTCGATGGCTCACTTGTTATTTCAAGTGAACCAGTATTAGAAATAAGATTAAATTCTTCAACTGATTTATCGCCACGCTTAATCTCAACAGATCTCTCAATTAAGTCATACCCCTTTAGCTCTATTCGTATCTGATACGTACCAGGCACAAGCTCCTCAAGAGTAATAGGTGATTCGCCTTTATATTTATCGTTAATATAAACCTTAGCCGATAATGGAGAGGTTACTATCTTTAGCAGTGCTGGCAATGGATTTAATGTTATATTTATCTCTTCACTTTCCCCGGCAACGAGTTTAATCTGCTGATGGTATTCAGCATACCCATCCAGCTTAACTACAATATCACATTCGCCGTCAGGTATACGAGGCAACTCGCATGGTGTAGTTCCGTGCACAGCACCATTTATAATAACAGAAGCACCCGCAGGCGATGATTCAACGGTTATACCTGCCGCATCAGAAATTAGTTCAGCATTAACCTCCACAGGGATACGATCCTTTAGAATCAGCTCTAAATCCTTTTTTAAGTATCCCGATGCTGATATATGTACACTATAACTACCTATTGGTAAATCAGTAATCAACAGCGGAGTCTTGCCACGATCAATATTATTGATCCTGACATTAGCATTTTCTGGGGTTGATTTTATAAGTGCCAGCCCCAGTATAGCCTCAAGAGAAATATCAATTGGCAATTTTTGGCCATCAGGAATAATAACGGTTTGTCGAATATTGCTATAACCATTCTTCGTAATATCCAACAAGTGTGGCCTAGCATCAGGAAGCGTTATCGTAATGGGGGTTCGTCCTTTACTTTTTCCATCAATAAACACCGTGGCACCAGATGGATCTGTAGCAACATGCAACTCACGTAAAGCCATAGGCTCCACGGCCAAAAGAGCCGCAGGTAATAAAATCAGAATAGACAAACCGACTAAGCAAGAAAACAAACTTTCGTATTTTTTTTTCATCGTTTTTTTATCCTACTTTCAATATCAAGCAATTTTTTACGTGCGTCCTGATTTCTTTTATCATCACGGTCCGGTATAATCTGACACAAAACACGTAATTCACGAGCCGCCTGCTCCCATTCTCTCAATTTTATAGCACGCTCCGCTAAGAAATTCTGATCCTTGTATCTCTTATCCAATTCATCTTTACAGTCACGAATGTAAGAAATCACTTCCGGATAATACCCCGGTTTAGGCTCCACTGTTTCAAGATACCACTCTGCCTCTTTAAAGCTTTTTAACGCTACTGCAATATTTCCATATTTAACATCACGCTCATCATAAAGTTTCTTGCCTAATAAATTAGCAGTATCAGCCATATCTATCAGTTTCTCAGCAGAAAACTCAATTGCCCATAATCCTAACTCATTCCGACCTGCTTCTTCTATAACTTCACGAACCATTCTAAATATTTCCGGTTCAACACGATTAAGAACTTTTGTTCGGCTTGTTTCTTTACCTATAGTAATACTTAAATCCCACAGATTATAGATTTCAGGCTGAATTCCCTGATACTGGTCAGACAAACTATAAAATCCTGAATCATGCAATACACGAATAAGCTCATCTATGTACTCCCTGCTAACTTCACTTTCCTTTCGCACATGACGTTTATTTGTTAAGTCGTCAATTTGTACAGACAGCACTCTATTAGCATCAAGCTCTAGCTTATAACGAAAAATATTATTTTTATCGGCAATAACTTTCTCATAGCTTATTTCCAATATTTTAGGAGTTTTATCAATCACTACTGGCACACCTCTAGAATCAGCTTTTGTACTGTTCTCTATAAGCTTACCACCCCACCCAAACAATGCGACCACAGCAAATAAACATGCAATAATTATAAGAATATGCATATTTGATTTCTTTTTCTTTGTTACGGCAACCGGCGAAGACTTAAAACCGAGATCCACAACTGAAGCTATATCCCCGGTTCCGCCATCCAAACTATCACTAATCACACATAATGTTGTTTCACCGGCAAGAATCCGGTCGCCAACTTGTAAACGAGCCTCTTGGACAGGCTTACCATTCACTAAAGTTTCGTTTGCACTGCCTAAATCTGAAATCCATAACCCTTCGCCCGGTTTAAAAAAGAAACGATTATTATAACGGGATAATGCCGGATCATTTAACGCTATATCGTTATTTGTAGCCCTACCCAAACGGGATCCCTTAGGTTCAATAAAGATCTTACGATCTTTACCTGGACCTTTTTCAATAATTAAATGATATTTACCAGTCATAATTACAAGCACAGTAGCAATGATGGTAAATATTATCAATTTCTTTCATATAATTTTTAAAATAAATATATTGTGATTTCTTATTAATATTTATAGAGTATTACCAACAATTAATTAAGGAGTATAAAAATATGAAATATGTATGTGATGTTTGTGGTTGGATTTATGACCCTGAAGTTGGTGATCCTGATGGTGGAATCGCAGCAGGAACTGCTTTTGCTGATATTCCTGACGACTGGATATGCCCAGAATGTGGCGTTTCCAAAGATGACTTCTCTCTAGTAGAGTAGTCTGCTTAAAGCAACAAAAGCCGGAATCATATAGCAATACGTGATTTCGGCTTTTTTATGTTATTCCCCCGCACAAAAACGGGAGCGTGCGGTGCCACCCGCACAAAAACGGAAGCGTGCGGTGCCACCCGCACAAAACGGGAGCGTGCGGTGCCACCCGCACAAAAACGGAAGCGCACGGTGCCACCCGCACAAAAACGGAAGTGCACGGTGTGCCACCCGCACAAAAACGGGAGCGTGCGGTGCCACCCGCACAAAAACGGAAGCGCACGGTGTGCCACCAGACTGGTGGTAGGGCGAGCTCTCCGAGACGAGCCGTAACACTCTTCAAC
>CAMZLY010000064.1 GCA_947311825.1 uncultured bacterium | reverse complement strand
TTTGAACAATTGGAGCATACCCGTAGGGTCTGTAAAATTGCGAAAAAGCGGAATATGCCGCATAAAATAAAAAAGTGCCCGCAGATAGTTTTGCAAGTGCCTCATAGGTTAAAACAAGCACCTCAGGCTACTATAAATGGAGGTTGTCATGAAAAAAGTACATATAAAAATATTACTAATAGGTATCCTATCTCTATCATCAATTAGCTATGGATGGAATAAAGAATATGAAGATGCAATGAATGCAGTTATTGCCGGCACTGCAACTCATGAGCAAAAACAGCTACTGCGACAAAAACAAAAGCAACAAAATAAAAACGATTACCTTTCCCCACCCAGCCTCATCCCTATAGATAGCCGTAAAGCACGAACCTCAATAGAGCCCGCAAAAACTACCACCTCTCGTACAACTATATCTAGTTTATCCGATCAACATCATCAAACAGCAAATTCTTATAATAAACACCAGCAACAAAAGAAAAAGAGGAATTATAAAAATATTGAATCACAAAATGCATCCGGCACCCTATTTCAAGGAGCCGTGGATCCCTCCGGATTGAAAAATGATGTACTACAAGCCAGAGCTGACGCAACATCCAAGGGTGGCTCCAAAGTATCACCAACCAAAACTACCGTAGACTCGGCACCAACAACTGACGTTTCTTCAGGTGGCACAACGAAGCCTAGTAAAAGCAAGCAGGATTATCTCAAGAGAACCAATACCAATAATAAGAATTATGGAAAAGGAAAAGGCCAGAAACACTATAAAGGTAATAAACATCCGAACGGTCAGAGAAAAAAAAGCGGCAAAGGCAAAACAAGAGGTGCCAGCAAGGTTAAACCTGCCGCAAACGAGTCTCTTATGACAAAAAAGAACGCAGCTAAAGCATTTCAGACATATACCGATGCTGCTAATATCGCCGACACAGGACGAGATATAAGGAAATTAGTAAAAGGAGAAAAAACTGCATCCAAAGCATTCAAAGATACTGCTGATCGACTGTTAGATGGTGGTGTAGTAGCGGTCGAAACTCTCTACACCAAAGGAGATGATTTAATCGGGACAATGAAATCACAAAGAGTTGCTCAAGACGGAAATGTTAAGGAACGTGCACATCAAGTAGGACTAGAACTCAGCAAAAATGGAGTCTCAAAAAAAGAACGCCAAGAAATAATGAAAGCAATGTGGAACGGTGATGACAGCTTGCTTAATAATAAAATCCAAGAATTAAAAAAACAAAATATCACTATTAATGTACCGGAATTAAAACAAGAAAAGATAGCCCCCCCCGAGCCTTACGGTATGCCTGGGTTCATTAACCAAAATATAGCAGGAGTAGAGGGTGATGATACTCTAGATGAAAGAATTATTGACACAGCACTAGGTATGGGAAAAGGATTATACGAAGGTGGCAAAAGTATCATTATGCTTGCCGTAGAAACAGGCGATGAAATCGGGAATATTGCAGGAGAACATATTTATACAAAGGGACGTAATATAGCTACAGATATAACTGAAATAAAGAATATCTTTCAACAAGATAAAATCCGTCAAAACCTAATTGACAAAGGTGCAAATCCTGAAGATGTAGATGCGGCACTGGAAAAATTTAACAAGAACGCTGATAGAAGCGGGTTAATCGATATACAATATGAGCTTGCGGCGGCTCAAAAAGCGGCTCAAGAGGCAGCGGATAAAAAAGCCGCCGATGAAGCTGCAAATAAAGAAAAACAAAAGAATGCGGATAATAATATAGCTAATACAAACAACGACAATAAGCCACCAGCTGGCGGCGACGACACTATTGATGAACCCAACAAACCGGATAACGACAACACTGTAGATGATAATACTGCATCTTCTGGTGATAAAAAAAACAAAACCGACTCCTCCACTGATGGCGACGACAATGATGAACCCAACAAGCCGGACAATGACAATACTACAGATGATAATGTTGCTTCTTCAGGTGATAAAAAGAATAAAACCAACTCCACCACTGATGGCGACGACAATGATGAACCCAACAAGCCGGACAATGACAATACTACAGATGATAATGTTGCTTCTTCAGATGTCAAAAATAATAATCCCGAATCCACCACTGATCAGGATAGCATTGATGAACCCAACAAACCGGACAACGACAACACTGTAGATGATAATATTGCCTCTTCAGGGGAAGAATCTAACGGCAAAAAAAAGCCAGAAACCAGTACTGATAAATCAATTTTAGCATTGCAAGATGCCGAAGGAGGAACAGATTCCAGTGATAATGATGGATTTAATGATGATGATTTTTCAGAAGATCAACCGGATCCAGGAGAAGTTTTTACCGATAAAACTAATCAAGCCAATCAAAAAAACAGTAAAAATGCACAAGATCTGCATAAATCTATTACCGAAATAGCTGATGCATCAACTGCCGGCAATAAAACAATACTCAATAGTAAAAATGTTGTTAATGACGCTAATGTAAATGCCCAGCATACTGTTAATGTTGCAATGAATAAATCTAATGCCGATTACAACGAAAACAGTTTCGGCAATAAATTAAATACCGAAATAGCAGATGGTATTAAATCTGGGTTTGAAACGGCAGGTACAGCTATTGGCACGGCCATTGGAGATGCTGCTGTTAGGCACAGTATACACAACAACAAGCATGATGATCATCACGTAACTCGCCCACCGCAAAATAACACAACACGCAAGCCGCCCAGCAAAAACAAAAGTAACAAACCGCCTACAAGAACATCAAGACCTCCAAACAGATCATCTTCTATTGCTGTCACTTCCGGCAATAAATGGCCGGTATGCCCTATCTGTGGACGTCGCCATAAACCCAATCGACAAAGCAAACCACCAAATCGAACAACCGGAACAAGAGTTATCAGCATTATGACTCCCTAGGTGGCGTATGGAATATTTATAAACATATCAAAAGTCCTTATTTTAAACATTGAAACTTTATAAGCTAAAGCTTACTATGAAAAAGAATAGTACCTCAATAGAAAGAAACAATATGAATCGCAGATTTTATATATTACCACTTTTACTAATCACAATGCTACTTCTGTGGCAAACTGGATGCAGTACTAACTCGACAAATAAGCATTTTTCCGATTCCGTATCCGGTGTTAATGTATTTTTCTCGCCATCAGCAAAAAAAGTTAAAAGTGCAGCTATCCTGCCATTCAAAGCTCCTACCGAACTAATAGGTAGTTCCGTCTCTGATCTATTTGTCTCTGAATTTATGCGTATGAATGCCTTTGATTTGATTGAACGTAGCCAGATGTCTGGTGTCATGGGAGAAGCTGAATTAAGTATGGAAGGTGTATCAGATAGTAAAGCCATGCAAGTCGGGCAAATGACCGGTGCCGATGGCGTTATCATCGGAACCGTTACTGAATATGATATGGTTGCATATAAAGGAAAAAAATATCCATCTGTAGGGATCACTATCCGTATGATCGACTGTACTACCGGTAAAATTATATGGAGTGCAGATTACGCTGAACGTGCAAATAAAAAAGGTATGTCTCTTGCTGTTTATACAAGAAATGTTGTACATGATATTACCACATCACTTTATAGTGGAATTTGCCATAATAAGGCAAACCACACTAATAATAAAATTGTCGAATCTTTTTCTGCTTATCCACCTGAAGATATAAAAATTTCAAATCAAGGTTTACGTGAGGTTATTATTACCTGGAAACCAGCAAAATGGAATGGTCAGTATATAATAAAAAGATCAACTACTCCAAATGGTTCTTTTAGACAAATAGCATATACTGCCCCTACCCGTGGCAAATATATTGATAGAGCAAATAATCAAAATCATATTACTGATAGTACTACTTATTATTATAAAATATTTCCAAAAAATATCACTACTGGTGATATAGGCGAACCAAGCCCTACTATTTCGAGCACTACCGCCCCACCCCCACCACCGGTAACCGGCATAAAAGCAATATCAGGACTAGTCCGTTCTATTCCTATAACCTGGAACCAAGTAGCAGGTTCCGCAATAACCGGCTATATTATAAAACGATCAAGTAATCCTAGCGGTCCATTTGTTACAATTAAGAAAATTAAGGGTAGTATAATAACAAATTGGCAAGATGGTGGTAAAGAACCGGGGAAATTAAAAGATTCAGAAACATTTTTTTATAAGATTTTTGCAATTAATAGAGTTGGCGCAACCAGTCTCTCAAGTGAAACCGTAAACGCAATTACCAGAAGCATCCCGCCTACGATTAAAGAATTAGAGGCGAAAAGTAATTTACCACGAGAAATATCTATCTCTTGGCAATTATCTACTGATGAGAAAGTTGTAGGATACACCATTGAACGAGCCTTATCTGACGGAGAATTCAAAAGAGTTAAAATAATAAAAGACAAAACTATCAATAAGTGGTTGGATAAAGGAGGAATAAGTACCGGGCTTGGTCGCCTTAAGAATGGAACAACCTACCGATATAGAATAAGCTCATTCAATACAGCAAAAGCTAATTCAAGATGGTCCGATATTGCAATAGCTGTAACGAAACCTATACCAGCACAACCAAATGCACCGGTTCTATCACACAAGACACCTGCTTTTATAGATTTGAAATGGAGTCCAAACCCTGAAGACGATATTGATAAATACCTGATTGAATATCGCAAGCAAGGAAGCTCCTCTTTCAAAAAAGCCGCCACCATAAATGTCACCATGGGAAATATGGTTGATGATATACTTTCTGCACATATTGACGGACTTAATAACGGTACAACTTATGAGTTCCGCATTTCGGCAGTTGATACCGATACACTACAAAGCCAATGGTCATCTACAGCACAGGCAACCACAAAACCCATTCCTGATCCACCGACAAATATAACATTTAGCAAATTAGATACTTCAGGGATTGAACTAAAGTGGGAAGCGCCGGAACAAACCGACATAACTAAATATCGTATTTTTCATAAAGGCATACTCTCGAACAAGGTAATAACAGAAACAGAAAACTGTTCCTGCACACTTCCACCAGAATCAATGACAAAAAAATGGACAATCATTATTACTACACTTGATATCGATAACCTTGAAAGTAAGGCCAGTCACCCACTTAAAATTCAATAATAATCAAATACAAATATGGAGAATATATGAAAAATAGTATCAAACTTTTTGCTGTATTAAATTTAGCTATTATTACAGCGATATTACTCGGTGGATGTTGTTGCGGTTCATCAAATAAACCTCACTACGCAGAAAAAATCGATAGCGTAAATGTATATATATCACCAAAAGATGCCCATATAAAATCTGTAACAGTACTGCCCTTCAAAGCCCCTACTGAACTTATTGGTGGTTCAGTATCTGATATCTTTGTTGCTGAAATCATGCGAATGAACGTATATTCAATGATCGAACGCAGTCAATTATCAGGCGTCCTTAACGAAGCAGAACTAAGTTTATCCGGCATATCTAACAGCAAAGCAATGAAAGTTGGACAAATGATAGGTGCAGACGGTGTGATTGTAGGAACTGTTACAGAATATGATATGGTTGCATATAAAGGGAAAAAATACCCGTCAGTAGGAATCACCATACGACTTATTGACTGCAAAACAGGCAAAGTACAATGGAGTGCCGATTATGCAGAACGTGCAAAAGAAAAAGGAATGTCGCTCGCAGTACATTCACGCAATGTAATCCACCATATCAGTTCAGCTCTATATAAAGAAGGTCTAAGAAGAAGAAGAAGAAGATAATATGAAATCAAAAATAATAATAATAAGTTTAACTAAACTAATTGCCATAGCTTTACTCTTTTCTGGAGGATGTGTAACAACTGATAATAACTACACCTACACTTCAGCCCCACAAAACTCATATTCACAAGTAGCAATAAAACAACAAAGTGCTACCTCTACCCCAATTGTCATGCTACTTATTGATGAGAAAAATATGGGCTCAATTCCTACCGCCGAAGTAGAAGCTATGGGAATGCAAATGCTTATAGACAACCACTGCAAAACTGTTGATCAAGATATGCTACGAGCAAATATCGAACAGCGTAAACGTATGCTTAAAATGGTCGGCGACAAACGCGGAGCTGCTGCTCTCGGTAGTCAATTCGGTGCAGATATAGTCATTACCGGCAGTGCCGTTTGTAAACCAAGTGCAAGGCGTATTGCCGACTCTAATATAAGAACCTATCAAGCAGCAACAACCTTACGTGCCATAAGAACTGATAACGGCAATATTCTGGCAACGGCATCAGAAACCGGCACCGGATTAGATGTTGAAGATGTACGTGGTGGTAGTAAGGCGTTAAGAGCATCCGCAAAAGCATGCTTTACCAAATTAGTTCCCCAAACACTCAATGCTTGGCAATGTGGCGGACCATCCTCTAACACACCGCTACCATTTCCGCATCACATCCAGATCACTTTTGGCGGTGTTGATAAATTATGGAAAGTAAAAACTCTTCGTGAAGACCTAAAAAGCAAAGATACTTTAAGTAATGTAGTTCAACGCAACTATACCGCCGGTGCTGTTGTATTTGAAGTAGACTCCAAACTTGCGGCAGAGGAATTAACAGAAGCAATAGTCATTGCCCCACCAAATTCACTAAAAATTCAAGCTCTATCGATTGACTCTGGTAAAATTGTCATGCGAGTTGCTCCATAACTATAGATTAGGAAATAAATATGAAAAACCTATTACTATCACTACTCCTTGCCATTCCTTCCTTATGCTTTGCGACGACTCAAATAAATAATAACAATAACGCAAACGTATTGTTATCATCATATTTTCACTACAATATTATTAATGAAGTGAAAAAATCAGCGTCTAATATCAATAGCGACATTATCAATAAAGAGCAAATCGCAAATACGCTTAACCACTGGAGTAAAGAGCAAAAAAAGATAATAAAAAACAACTTACAAAGCCAATTTGCTGATGATGCAAAAGAGACTTTTTCTTTTTTCATCAAAAACTACACTGCTGCTGAAAATGAAAATGACACGAAATATCTAGCAACTCTTACCGCACAACTTGACCTTTCGCCAGCTCCCAAAACCTTTTCCGAATTGCGAAATATTGCAATTAACCAATGGCTAAAAGATGACATCAACAATGCCGGTTCTCTGCTTTCAGAAATACAAACGTGGAATGACTTAACACAAAAAAATAGCTCTACCCCATCACTAAAATCATGGCTCGACCGTGATAAAACGGTCACTTCTGCTCCGCAAGAACCTCCAAAGCCATCACTTGCCTCTGCTGAACCGGATTTACCGGAATTTGTGGAGCTTGACGAGGAAGAAAAAAGTGCTATGGATATATATGATAGTCTCCAGAGTAAAAGAAGAGAAAAAGCACTCGCCGAATCACAAAAATTTATGAAGCAAATTGCAGAAGAACGAAAATCTGCCGAAGAAGAATATGCACAGAAAAAATCAGCCCAAGCTGATAAAGAAGCCGCCGCAGTTAAAGCTCATGCACAAAAACTAGCCGCTGCAGAAAGCGAAATAATGGAACAGCGTAAACACACTTGGACAGCCCGCGTAAGCAAGCTCATAACATCAGTTGCTGGTGGCACATTTAGTGCCGTAACAGGCGGCGTAGGCAGTGCTGCTGGTGCCGCAGCAGCACAAGCAATTTTCGACTAACAGGAATGCTCATGCTAAGACATATCCTAGTGCTCATAATATTAATTTCATCACAAAGCTACGCCAACAACATGCGCGGCCCAAATGTTCTTAAAAAACAACAAAACCACATAACAAGAAATAGTAATCTCTCTGCTCAATATGGATATACCTTTCTTAAACTATATCAAACCGGACTAGGTAAATTTATTAAATCCAGTTGTCCAATGCAACCATCATGCTCAAACTACAGTATTGAAGCCATCGCACAATATGGTCTTATTTACGGTGTAATTTTAACAGCCGACAGACTTCTACACGAAACAGATGAAGCCATTATGGTAAAAAAAATATGGATTAAAGGACGCGGTCACTGTGCCCTAGATCCGGTAAGTAGAAATGTGATGTGGACAGAACAAACAGTATATAGAAGTACTTACAAAACCAACAATTAAGAATACAGCCTAATCCCATACAGCCTAATTTAATTATAATCTAAATATTTTCATACATTACTTGACAAGCATACCTAATTAGCGTACTTTCTTGCGTTTCTTCAAACAATCAGATAGATTTTATCAATATATAAGAAGATAAGAATACTAAGGGACATAAACAAATGGAAAGTTATGCAGTTATTGAGACCGGTGGCAAACAATACCGAGTCACAGAAAATGATAATCTTCGCGTTGAAAAGCTCGAAGGTGAAGCAGGCGATAACATAGAAATCAGTGCAGTTTTAGCTGTTTCTGATGGTAATACAATCACGGTAGGAACCCCTCAAATAGAGGGAGCTAAAGTTTCCGCAAAGATTGTAGAACAAGTTAAAGCCGCAAAAGTAGTGAATTTCAAAAAGAAAAGACGTAAAGGTTATTCACGTAAAGTCGGGCATCGTCAACAACTTACAATCATTAAGATTGAAAAAATAGAACAGTAACAAGAACTGTTTACTAATTTTTATCAAGGAGTTTAAAAATGGCACATAAGAAAAGTGGCGGATCAGCTAAAAATGGACGCGATAGTAAATCAAAACGCCTCGGCGTTAAAAAATATGGCGGTCAAACAGTAACCGCAGGGGCAATTCTAGTTCGCCAACGCGGAACTAAAGTTCATCCTGGACAAAATGTAAAACGCGGTGGCGATGATACTCTGTTTACTCTTATTGACGGTGTAGTCAAGTTCGAGAAAAACGGCAAGTACGTAAGCGTCCTACCACCTGTAACAGCCTAATTGTGAAATCTAATAAATTCGTAGACACCGTTATCCTGCATGGAAAAGCCGGTAACGGTGGCAATGGAAGTGCGAGCTTCCGGCGCGAAAAATTCGTAGCTTTTGGCGGTCCTGACGGTGGAGACGGTGCACGTGGTGGTCATATCATTCTTAAAGGTGATCACGACATAACCTCCCTCGTTGCCATATTCTTCTCTCCACTAATAAAAGCAGAACATGGCGGCAACGGTACCGGTCAGAAAAAACATGGCAGAAACGGCAAGGATCGTATTGTCAAAGTTCCTAT
>CAMZLY010000063.1 GCA_947311825.1 uncultured bacterium | reverse complement strand
GCACATAGAGCAGGGCAACTATGACGAACATTTGATATTAAGTTGCAAACGAATTTATTAAATTAAAAAGCAGGAAAACAATATTATGACAAAGCAAGCAGAGAAAAAAATAAAAGACGTTAAGCCAGAAAAAGCTGCAAGTGTTGCAGAAACAAAAGCAGAAGTAGAGCTTGAAAAAGGTCAAAAAAGAATAAAGTTATTAAAAGCTTATGGCACATGCGAAAAGGGACGTGTTATAATCAGAGCAGAATCAGTGGCTAAGATTCTGATTGAAGATGAGATAGCCGAAGAAGTTTAGTTTCTCAGTTTTATTTCCTTAAGTTGTACTTAACCCGCTTTTAACCCTAGCGGGTTTTTTTTTGGGCGTTTGTATTATCTGGGTTAACCGTAGCGATAGCGTAATCTGACACAGGTTAGTGCTGACTCTGTGAAACCCTCTGTGGCTCTCTGTGTAAAACAGAACAAGCACAGATCACAAAAAAGGTAAAAAAGTGTTTCCAGAAATAGACCTAAAAGTCCCTAATTTTGATCGTTTTAACGCTGATCTAAATAATTTTGAAGCAGCGATTAAAACCAAGGCAAGACGGGCTGGTTTGGTCGAAATGGCAAAGCCGGTTAAAAAGACAATTAAAGCGCAGATCAAAGACAGATCAGGTGCATTAAGTCGCTCAATCGGTCATGTTAGTGTCAGAAAAGGGGATAAGAGCACACTAGGCTATGGTGCAGATGATGAGATTATCACAGTCGGCTCAACGCGCAAAGTTATTGGCTACGAAGGCGGCAAGCAATGGCAAATAAGCAAACTTCGCTGGTTAGACGAAGGCACACAGCCGCACAGCATCACTGGCAGACGTTATGGTTACCTAAATATTCATGGTAATAAAGTGAGCGGAACAGTCATGCACCCCGGCATTAGAGCGAGAAACATCTTGCAACGTGCTCACGATCAAAACAAAGGGCAATTTGAGCATCTATTTGAAAAAGGTGCAGTTAGAACCCTAAGACGCTGGGGAGCTAGGCTAGGCTAATAAAAAGCGTAAAAAACAGGGGGGATGGGTTTTATATTGTATCTGGCTATTTTTAACACAGAGAGCCACAGAGAAGGCACAGAGAGCCACAGAGTTTTTACTCTTTGTTTTTTCTCTGTGGCTCTCTGTGTAAAACAGAACTAGCAAAGAGTTTTTTTGATGCTCGCACGGAGCTAAGGAATAATGGAAAAATCAAAGCTGATTGAGACTGTAAATAAATGTATTGATCTCCATAAAAAACACAATGAAGAAATGGCTCAACTTTCCAGCCTCACAGGTGCCACAAGTGATCGAGGTATATTTGACACCACGTCCAGATTATTTGAGGCTTTTATAGAAAATATAGATTATCAATACGGCGGCTCACAAGGCTGGCTGAGCTGGTATATTTATGATAATGATTTTGGTAATTCTGGTTTTACGGTGAAAATCGACAAAAAAGAAATTAAAGTTGATAGTGTTGAAAAACTTGTTGAAGTGATGATTGATAGTCATCAAATATGGGCTTTAAACAATTCGTAAAGCAAAAAAACAAATAAACAAATAAATAAATAAAGAGAAAAAATGGCAAGTGTAAATAAAGTAATTCTTATTGGTAATCTAGGGCAAGACCCAGAAGTTAAATATATGCCAAGCGGTGGTGCTGTCACCAATATTAGTTTAGCAACCACTGATAGCTGGAAAGACAAAGCAACAGGTGAGAAAAAAGAAAAAACAGAATGGCATCGAGTTGTATTTTTTAACCGACTTGCTGAAATTGCGGGTGATTATTTGCACAAAGGCTCTCAGGTTTATATTGAAGGAAATTTAAGAACGCGCAAGTGGCAAGACAAAAATGGTCAAGACCGTTACACAACCGAGATTGTCGCAAGAGAGATGACAATGCTAGGTGGAAAATCTAGTAGCGCGCCACAGCAACAATCACCAGCACAAAATTCGCCAAGTGAACCACCACAAAACTTTGATAACTTTGATGATGATATTCCGTTTTAAATTATGAGTTATACAGTTAAAAGAAATGTACAAGAAGTAGCTAGAAAAACGGGCTTATCAATCCCTACTGCTTATCGCCGCTATGCTCTTTTTCTTAAAAAAGAAATTGATTTAAAAATGCTTTTTGCAAAAGATTTACGGTTTAATGACCCAAATCGAAAAAAGCGAACAGTTAAACGTAATTTCACAATTACAAACGGTTGGATGGTTTTTTGAGTGACTGTATTAAAAAAAATATCGTCGGGTGATTTTGGTAAAATTGCACTTACAGGAAAAAACCGTAATGCCGACATAGGTTTATTAATAGATGTGCCGTTTGGTAGTATTGTTTCGATTGATGAACTAGAGATAGATAATACCTTTGTACCGATTATAAAACGTGGCGGAGGGGAGTTTTTTTTTAATAAAATAAAAACCTCAGAATTCGGGGGTGATGGGTTCAATATTCATTCATCCAACGTGCTTGGTGATACTTTTATCGCGGCAGATAATACACCGACTAGACCTTATACCAGCCTTAAAATGTGGCAGAGTGAAGGCGTTGAAGAATGTCTTGAGCGGCATGAAATAACGGTTTATGACCCGTTATTATTAAAACCCAAGAAATATAAAAAAGGCTATATTATCGAAGGCTATCATCAAGACGGTATACAAGCCTATGCTTTGAATGATTGTGAGCATGTTTCACATAGTAGTAACATTTTGGAAAATATTGATATTAAAAATATTGATATTTCAATGTCAGGAAGCAAAGCGCAGGGCATTGCATTGACAGAATCTTGCAAATACTCAGATATATTTTTGGGAGAAGAGTCGCTTAAAATTGATGTAGCTTATTACTATTCAATAATTGCAACGAATCTATCAAATAGTTGCATTGGTGGCGCAGAGGTGCAGCTTAATAAACCTATTAGGATTCAAAGACCAGCGGCTAAAAAATGCCCACATCAGACATATAGTGTTGATCTGGTTAATCTCGATGGAGAGCATTATTTTGATAGTGATGCCAGGAATATTAATTTTATAGGAGGGTCAGGTGGCAAACATGATGACTCATTCTTATTTAGTCGCCGTGAAATGCAGGCTATATCAGAGCTAATACAGATAAACTGTTGATGCAGACGCTCCGCGTCGAGTCTCAAAAACAAATATTTATTATATAGCCTGTCTTTTGACAGGCTTTTTTATGGAGTAAAAAAAAATGTCAATTCAGCATATTGAATCAAAAAAATATATCAGAGCAACAGCCAGCGGTGTGGCGTTTGCAGATACATCAGTGATCGTCACTAAAGAGTGGTCGGTTAATGTCTATCAGGGCGATAAAGAAGATGTGCAGCTTGGGTTTGATCCTCAAGATCAGAAGCAGCGCACGTCAAATGAACATAATGTGTTTGATATTACATTCGACGTTGCTGGCTCTGGCACACCTGGCACACCCATTCCAGGGCTGAGCGATTTTTTAAAAGCCGCAGGTGGTCTTGAGACTGTCACAGCATCATCTGATGTAACTTATACAAAACAAGCCGATCAAGGGCAGATCGGAGCAGTGGATATTGAAGGTCGTGCGCGTGAGCCAAAAACAGGCAAAGATTATCGCTATAGAACAGCCAATGCAAAAGGATCAATAGGTGTAAGTTTTTCAGAAAAGGGCTATGTCGAGTGGAAGGCCCAAAAGTTTTTAGGTGATTATTTACGACCAGATGAGGTTGATGTTGCTGCCCTTGATTACGGCACGCAAAAAGATAATTTAGCTTTGCCAGCCAACGGTGAAACCATTGCTCTCTATCAAGTTGATGGAAAGTCGCTATGT
>CAMZLY010000062.1 GCA_947311825.1 uncultured bacterium | reverse complement strand
TGCCTTTTAAACAATTGGAGCATACCTGTAGGGTCTGTAAAATTGCGAAAAAGCGGAATATGCCGCATAAAATCAAAAAGTGCCCGCAGATAGTTTTGCAAGTGCCTCAGTTTATTAAAATATATTTATAAATATTGCTTATCTCATAAATATCACATATATTTCACCTCTCAACTTACAAACAAAAGGAACCCAGAAATGTCAAAACTTATACTCAAACGCCCACTAGCAATATTCGACATAGAAGCCACCGGCATAAGCCCGCGAGTAGATCGTATGGTTGAACTCTCAATTATCAAACTCATGCCAGACGACAGCAGACTCACACACACCTGGCGAATCAATCCAACCGTCCCCATTCCTTCAGAAACTTCAGAAATACATGGAATTTATGATGCAGACATTGCCGACTGCCCCACCTTTGCACAATTAGCAGAAGAAGTTCTTACTGTCCTAGACAATTGCGATCTCGGCGGATACAACGTAACACGCTATGATATACCGATGTTATGCGAAGAATTCAAACGAGCAAATATCACATTTGACACCGAATCACGAAAAGTTGTTGATGCACAACGCATATTCCATCGCAAAGAACCACGCGACCTAGAAGCGGCTCTAAAATTCTACTGTGGCAGAGAGCACGTTGGTGCACATGGAGCAGAAGCTGATGTTATAGCCACGATCGATGTTCTAATGGGAGAACTAGAGATGTACGATGATGTACCAAACACCGTTGAAGAGCTAGATCTTTACTGTAACCCCATTGATCCACTATGGGTTGACCGGGCTGGACGACTAAAATGGTCTGACGGCGAAATAGTACTTACCTTCAGTCAGAAAAAAGGCCAAAAACTAAAAGATGTCTGTGCCTACGATTCCGGCTTCATCAAATGGATAATAAAAAGCGATTTCCCACAAGACACAAAAAAGATAGTTGCCGATGCCCTTAAAGGAATATGGCCCGATCCACCGGAAGGCCAAAAAAAGAAGAAACCATCCCCACCAAAAGACCCCATCAGCCAACTAGGCCAACTAGAGCTACTGTAAAAAATAGCACAGTGCACTGTTCTGAAAAAGAAATAAAAACAACGTCGAACTCTGAACAGCCGAACTCAGGATAACATTCTATTATTGAATGCGTTTACCTTGTAGCGTTCGATCTCAGAGCGAAAAATGCTTAATCTACAGCACACGCAACTCACACATCCATCGGCTCATAGAGCCGACTCTACATCGCTCATTTCTGCACAAAACCTGTAGTGTTGGCTCTATGAGCCAAAAATGCTTAATCTACAGCACACATCCTCGCACAAAGCTTGTAACGTTCGCTCGTATCTGACCATGAATCCATGCAGTTGATAACTATTTTTACTTATAAACCTTTTCCACCTTATCAGCAACATCTTTATAACCAATGTCCACTTGGTAAATCTGTTTAAAGTAACCTGCAGCTTTTTCAGCGTCACCTGTAGCTTCAGCAATCAAGCCAAGCTCATAGGTAATATCTTTCTTAGTGTCATCCATTGATGATATTTCTGCAGTGGCCATTTCAAGCTGTTCAATAGCCATATCATACTGTTCTTTTTTCTTAAAACACATTCCTAGATAATATAGTGAACGTGTTTTGAACTGTGGATTCTTTTGTGATAACTGAAATTGCTGTATGGCTTCATTCAAGTAATCATTTTCAAACAACATTACACCCCAATCAAAGCGAAGAACCAAATCATTCGGATAACGCTCTACCCGCTGTTGCAAATCATCAAATAGAAACTGTACCCGCTCATGCTCTTTAGTGGCAAGAGCATCTGCATCACCAGTAGCCTTAATCTGCTCAATATCATAATCAAACTGCTGTAATTTAATACGACTAATAGCTGCATCAACTTCTGGGTCACCAGAACTAATTTCAATAGCCTTCTCTAGAATAGATATCGCCTCAGCAAATGACTCTTGCTGAACATACAATCTAGCCAAACTACGGTAATGATTAATATTTCCCGCATCAGACTCTATTTTTTCTTTTGTTACAGCAATTAAAGACTCTACATCTTTATCACTCTTAACCGCCTTTGACTCCTGCTCCAACAGTACAGCCTCTTTAGAATCTTTAATCATATCACGGAAAGATCCGCCATCAGCCGCATCAGTCCATCCGCCTTTATTCATGCTATCCACCGCCATAGCATCTTTTGCAGCCTTCAGAATTTCAGGACTATTAGGAAACATATCGCATAATTTTTCAAAGCAATCTCGAGCATCTTTTGTTCGACCAGCACTCTGATAGCTTGCCCCCAATGCCTTCAATATTTCAGCATTATCAGGGTAATACTCCTTTGCAATCTCCAATGTCTGAATTGCTGCCTCAGGCAAATCATCCAAATCTGCCGCCTTAGCAAACAACAAAACAAACCCAACATTCAACGGATCCATTCTCAGCAGTTTCTCCGCTGCTTCAACAGCCTGATCAGCTTTTCCTGACTTTATCAATGATGCAGTTTTTGCATATTGCGGCATTCCCTTTATCTTCGAAATAAAATGCGTAATATTTCCGCCTTTTTTATCTTTGAACATCTTTATTTCTGCCGCCCGTAAAAACTTACGTGCACTCAACAACCCCGGACATACATGGAGGGCACTTTCAAACATATCTACAGCATAATCTAAATTGTTATGTTCAAATGCAACAAAACCTTTATCAAACAGCTCCTTAGCCTTTTTGGGAGCATCATTTATTAAAATTTCAGCCATATCAATATACCTTTCTAAATACGAATCTATATAATTATCAGCTTCTATAGCAACACCATAAAGTGCTTGATTTTTTTCTAATAATAAAACACGGAAAATCAGCCCCCCCATGCTGTTTACTTCTCTTAACGGCCTGTAATTAAGCCATAATACGTATAAACCGTCAAGATAAACTATTCACTACATCAGATTTTTTGTCATTATTATTAATTATTCACTATTCATTATTCACTATTTAGCCTACTATCCCTCGCATGTTGAAAAAAAATCTAATAACAATATCTCTATTATTGGCAACAATATTCGTAGCAAAAGACACTTTTGCAATGGGCACAAAACCTATCCACCCAAATAGCCTTGAAGAACTTTCAACAAATTACGGACTCCCCAAGTATATTCAAAAAAATAATAACCTCTTTATTAAAGGACCAAAAAACTCATTAGTTTTCCATATAGGAAGTCGACGCTTACTATTTAATAATACTCTTATAATGATGAATAAGCCTTTAACGGCGGTCAATAAGGAGGCATTTCTTTCCCCTATCGACATCACCGACACCCTTGCACCCCTATTAGCACCAAAAGAACTACTTCAGCAACACCCCATAAAAACCGTTATCCTAGATCCCGGTCATGGCGGCTCCGACCCTGGTGCAAGGGGAAAAAGTGGTCTTAAAGAAAAAGATGTTGTCTTTGATATAGCAAAAAGATGCCAAAAAAAGCTACAAGTAATGGGTATAAATGCCGTTATGACAAGAAAGAAAAATAAATTTATAACGCTAAAAAACCGTCCTAAAATCGCAACAAAACTTAATGCAGATCTTTTTATAAGTATTCATGTAAATTCTGCTGGCAATAATGCTGCAAGCGGTATAGAAACCCACATATTACCAGCAGTTGGATCCCCATGCACCGCCCCCTCCAAATCATCAAAAAACGTATACCCAGGTCACAAAAACAATAAAATGAGCGTACTACTAGCTTATTATGTACACCAAGCAACCCTTAACGCCACGAAAACCTGCGACAGAGGCGTGCGTCGCTCTCGTTTTTCAGTACTTCGCAATGCCCCATGCCCAGCAATACTAATCGAATGCGGATTTCTTTCCAACAAATCCGAAGAAAAAAAACTAAATAGTCCTCTGTATAGAGACAAAATAGCCACTGCCATCGCCAAAAGCATAGAAAAGCTAGTGAATAACTAATAGTGAGAAAAAACACTAAGTATGCAAAATGTATAAAAGATTGCAAAATTATTTGAGGGATTGGTGATGTTTACAAAGGTAAATTTAAGCTCAGAGGAATTGTTCATATACTAAAAAAGTTTTAAGTAATCGCCACCTAGTTCCAACACTTTAGTCCAACTTTTCCCTTTCCCGTATCCTTCCCCCCCCCATAAAAACTATTCACTATTAGTTATTCACTATTCACTATTAGTTATTCACTATTCACTATTAGTTATTCACTAACAAAAGCTACCTCAT
>CAMZLY010000061.1 GCA_947311825.1 uncultured bacterium | reverse complement strand
GAAGTTGTTGCAGATGATGCAATTGTTAATGATGTTGTCGAGGATGCTGCGATTGAAGCACCCGTAGTTGAGGACATTGTCAATGATGTTGTTGCAGATGATGCAATTGTTAATGATGTTGTCGAGGATGCTGCGATTGAAGCACCCGTAGTTGAGGACATTGTCAATGATGTTGTTGCAGATGATGACAGCGGGGATTCTTTTGGCGACGTTGTCCCAGCTGCTACTGATGTTGTTAAAGATGAGGACGGTATGGCACCACAATTGGCAGATACAGAACCAGTGGATAGCACTATTGAAGATATGATTGCTGTAGAGGCATTAAAGCGCATGGCGTATAAAACACATGCTGTTGAAACTTTGGATATGGCCAATAAGGCGTTGCGAAATGAAAAATACAAAGAAGCACGTGATCTTTATGAGAGTACAGAAGCTACGCTTGATAAGATTGGCCGTCGTCGGGAAGATAAGAAAATTCGTCAAAGCACACAAAAGGGGTTGGCAAACACTTTGTACAAGTGGGCGGTATCATTGCGGAATCAGAGAGATCTTGAAGCGGCAAGTCAGATGGCACGGCAAGCTGCAGTTGCTGGGCATCCTAAAGCGGATTCTTTGATTGGTGAAATTGCAGAAGAGCTCAAAGAACCCCAGCCTGAACCTGCACCAAAAGATGTTGTACGTTGGAAAGAAGAAGATTTTATTGCTTCAAAAAAAGATATCGTGAAGCGCTTACGTCAAGGTCGTCAGTTCTATATGGTAAAAGAGTATAGTAAGGCTGCATTAGAATTTGAGGGTGTTTTGAAACGTGATCCATATAACACCGAGGCTATTCGTATGCTTCAGAAAACCAGTAATAAACGTGAAGATATTTCCACGATGGAATTTCGTACCACGCGTGATAGCATGCTGAAGGATGTTAGGGATTCATGGAATCCACGAGTATATGCACTGGATGAAGAATCGGTAACCGATGCTGCAATTGGAAGTGGCACCCCTACGGCCAGTAAGGATACAAGTGAGAGAATTAGAATTCTTGATAAAATGAAAGCCATTATGATTCCTGAAATAGAATTTCGTCAGGCTAATATTAATGACGTTATTCAGTTTTTGCAGGATGCCAGTCGAGATTATGATACTGAAGAAAAAGATGATAATAAAAAAGGTGTAAATATAATTCTTAATATTGGTGATAATACCTTAAGTGCAGAGACTGATGTGGCGGCGGTAGAAGATGATCCATTTGCAGATACTGCGAGTGATAGTGATGCAGCAGCGAGTGGTGGTGTTCCGCTAATTACTTTTAATGCTCGCCATATTTCACTGTTGGAAGCATTAAAAATTGTTACAAAAGTTTCTAACTTAAAGTATCGTGTTGAAGATTCTGTAGTTATGATTTTGCCTTGGAATCATCCTGAAGGTGAGATTATTGTCCGTATGTATAACGTGTTACCAAGTGTGGAAGAGCGTCTAGTTGAAGTGGGATCAGCTCTTGGAGATACTGAAAATAATAACAGGGATACGGGTGGATTTACTGCGATGGAAGGTGCTTCACTTGATACTGCGGGTGCTGACTGGAAGGAAGCGTTTAAGCAGATGGGGGTTAATTGGCCTGATAAATCTTCAATTAAATATGTTAGTGCAATGGGGAAACTGGTTGTTGCTAATACAGCTGACAATTTGACTGTATTTGAACGGGTATTGGCTGAGCTGAATGTTGTACCTAGTCAGATTGAAATTGAGACACGTTTTGTTGAAGTCGGGCAGAAGGATCTTGATGCTCTTGGTTTTGAGTGGGGACTTACTGATGACTGGGAAGTTGCACAGAAAAAGGCATCTGCTGGTGATCCTTTAGGTGGCAGACAGCGAATTGTTGTAGAAAAAGGCAGTTTCTCGGCGGGAAATCGTTTCCTGACGGCAGGTACACTGTCGGGGGGCATTCCAATTGCTGATAATGTTTTATCTATTGCGGGTGTTTTGACAAATCCTGAATTAAAAGTTGTTCTCCATGCTCTTGATCAAAAGGGCAGTACAGATTTGTTATCTGCACCAAAGGTTTTGACACAGTCAGGAGCTGAGGCAACTATAAAAGTTGTAACAGAGTATATTTATCCGACAGATTTTCAAGTTACTCCAATTACCGCTACATCACTTGGCGGTGCTGGTGATTCGCAAATTATTGGTGGTATCGTTGAGCCTAGTGAGTTTGAAACTCGTGAAGTTGGGGTTATCTTGACTGTTATGCCTGAGGTTAGTCCTGAAGGGCAGATGATTAATCTTACAATGACACCACAAGTTGTTTCGGATCCTGTTTGGAAAAACTATGGAACAACTTATACTGATCCTCAGGGACATCAGCAGCAGTTGAGCATGGAACAGCCATTTTTCTTTACGCGTAGTATTTCAACCAGTATCGTTATTTATAATGGTGCGACAGTAGTTATGGGGGGAATGATCACGGAGAAGCATGATGAAGTTAATGACAGTATTCCTATTCTTGGTGATATTCCACTAATTGGAAGACTGTTTCAGAGTAACTATGAAAGAAGTGAAAAGCGAAACCTGCTTATATTTGTTACGGCACGTTTAGTTGATCCGGCAGGTCGTCCTATTAGGGATACTAATCTATCTAATCTGTAACAATTTGTAATATTAGATTTTTCAAAGCACAGATTTATATCTGTGCTTTGTTTTTTATGAGTATAACAGTGCAACATCTCAATAAGTTACAATAAGCAGCATTACAAGTTGCCAAAACCGCACGGTCATAGCCGGTGCTGTACTTGATGGTAACTAGTGGGGCTACGACCGTGCAACTACGATGTTATTTAGAGGTTGCTAAACGCTAAGGTAAAATTTATGAAGCAACTTATTCTTATTGATGCATTGGCATTATTATATCGTTCTTTTTATGGGATTCGTGATTTATCTACAAAAAGTGGTCAACCGACGAATGCTATTTATGGTTTTCTCCGTAAGATAAACGAGATAAAAGCAGCATATAGTCCGTCGCATTTTGTGGTGGTTTTTGATGGTGGTTCGCCTGATTTCAGAAAAGAGTTATTGCCGGAATATAAAAGCCAAAGAAAGCCGATGCCGGATGAGTTGCGTTTACAAATAGAGCCTTTGATTGAGTATTTAGATGCAGCAGATATATGTCATATCAAAATTGATAGACAGGAGGCAGATGATGTAATGGCATCTTTGGCTGTTCGGGGACAGGATTATTTTGATGCGGTTTATATAGCGTCTGGCGATAAGGATATGTATCAGCTTATAAATGATAAGGTGAAAATGCTTGCTTTGTCGGGAAAGATAGATGTATTTGATTTTGATGCTGTGGTACAAAAAACAGGAGTTGAGCCTGAGCAAATTATTGATTGGTTAGCTATGGTTGGCGATTCTGCTGATAATATTCCTGGTGTTCCTGGTGTCGGAGGTAAGACGGCAGCTAAGTTGCTCGGTACCTATGGTAGTATTGAAGCTTTAAGGAAAAAATTCCCCGACTTACCGGATAGTAAAGTGAAAGAATCTTTAGGGAAATGCTGGGAAGTTCTGGAGCGTAATGTGAAGTTGGTTCGTTTAGATACGGCTCTGGAATGTGGTTGTGATTGGAAGGATTTAGAGGCAAGGCCAATTAACCCTGATAAAGTTTTGCCAATGCTGGATCTATTTGAATTTAAGTCAATGGCAAAGGATTTGCGAGAACCTACCTTGTTTTGAGGAATTTGATATGGGATTAAAATTATGTGTTTTGGCAAGTGGCAGTTCGGGGAACTGTACTTATGTTGCATCAGAAACAACACACTTGTTAATTGATGCAGGCCTGAGTGGTAAAAAGACAATTGAATTGCTTGAGCAGGTTGATGCTAATGCTGAGCATTTAAATGCAATTTGTTTAACACATGAACATTCTGATCATCGGTCCGGTCTCGGTGTATTGCAGAGGAAGTTAGGGGTTAAACTTTTTGGTAATGCCGGCACAATTGAAGCGGTGGAGATGGATAAGAAGTTGAAAGGGCTGGATTGGAATGTTTTTTCTGCTGGAGCACAATTTTCTATTGGGGATCTTGTGGTGGAGCCTTTCTCGGTGCCGCATGATTCTTATGATCCTGTTGGCTTTATTATTTGTTGTGATGATATAAAAGTTGGTGTAATTACTGATATGGGGATCGCTACTGTAGCGATTAGGGAACGGTTAAAAGGATGTATGGCATTGGTTGTGGAGTCTAATCATGATGAAGATATGTTGCGTGATGCTGATAGACCATGGATGCTTAAACAGCGTATAGCTGGTAGGCAGGGGCATCTCTCTAACTCGCAGGCGGCGGAATTGATTGTTGAAGTTGCCGGTACGGAGTTGAAAACGGTATTTCTTGCTCATTTAAGCGGAGATTGTAATACGCCAGAGTTGGCGTTTAGTAATATGCGCTCGGTACTTGATGAAAATAATCTTGAGCATATAGATGTGCAAATGACTTTTTCTGGAAAGGCTAGCAAGATGTTGGAGCTTTGAGTATATGAAAGATTGAGTTTTGCAAGTGCCTCGTAGGTCGGTAAATATTCTCGATTGAGTGAGGTGAAAAGTTATATTCGTGTTTGCAAAAAGACAAATAAAGGTAACTTCTCAGAAAACACTTTATGGTCGGGAAAATTTCCCAACCCACATGTAAAACGAACAAAAGTAGCTCGGGAAATCTTCCCGACCGAGTGAGTTTTTGAGAAGTCACAAATAAAGTAAGTGGATTCAGGAAAAATAATTTTAATTCCGATTGTTTCCATGCTTATGGGATTTATTCGTAGCACATCACAATCCCGTGTTTATGAAGATTCTGCTGAGTACTATTCCAAAAGAACTGAATCTGTTGATTAGGATTAGGATTACGATTAGGATTAAAAAAACTCTACTGAACTGAAATGCGCCCAGTGTGTAGACTGAGTGTTTTTGACTAAGTGAATGTTAAGAAAGTGTAATATAGATGAAGAATAAAAAAATAAAAGTTTTATTGGTATGTAGTTTTATTTTATTGGTGGTGACACCATTAATATCAGTTGCTGCAAAGTGGAAGGTGTATGAAGATGCACGTTTGATTGAGAATGATTTTAATGATGGTGATAGTTTCCACGTTATGTGTAATAAGCATCATTATATTTTCCGGCTTTATTATGTGGATACACCGGAAACTTCTGATTCTTATCCAAAACGAGTTCAGGACCAGGCTGATTATTTTGGTATTACACATAAGCAGGTCTTAAAAATCGGCGACGATGCCACGAAATTTACACATAAGTTGTTATCTCGAAAGAAGTTTACTGTTTATACAAAGAAAGAAGATGCTCGTGGGAACAGTAAGCGAAAGCGGTATTTTGCAATGATTAAGGTTGGTGATGACTGGCTTTCAACTTTATTGGTTGAGGGTGGGCTTGCACGAATCTACGGATATAAAGTTGATTTGCCAGAAAATGGCAAGCCGATACGCAAGTATCATGCAAGATTGAAGTCTACAGAGCGTAAGGCTAAGAAGGGGAATCGGGGAGCCTGGAAGCTGGCAGAATGATAGGTGATAATTCATTAATGGTTAATGCGGCAATAAACCGTTGCATGTTATATTGCAGTTGTTTATTATGCAACAGTGATGGTTGCGTTTGTTTCTAAAGGAGCGGTTTTATGGCTAATGAATCTAAATTATGGAGTCCTACTTTATCTGATGTATTGCAGATGATGCCCAGTGGATTGGTTGCTCTTGATAGTGAAAATCATGTACGGTTATGGAATAATGCGATGGAAAAGATAACCGGGTATTCTGCTGGCGAGGTAATGGGGAAGCCGTGCGCATTTCTGAATTGTGCTAAATGTGCAAAGTCGTTGGATGTTAAATCGAAAATAGATACTATTGGTGTCTCTCCTGTTGGCGATTGTGGTGGGCTTGTGGAAAATATGGAGTGTTCTATATATTCTAAATCAGGAGAGCTTATTCCTATTCTTAAGAATGCTCGGGTGTTGCTTGATGAGTATGATAAGGCTATTGGTGTTGTTGAAACTATAACAGATTTACGATACCGGAAGAGCTTGGAGAAAGAGATTGAAGCTTGGCGTGGTACCGTTTCCACTTCGGCCGGTATGGGGTTGTTGGTGGGTAATAGCTATAAGATGCGTGATGTATATGATCGTATTCGGTTGGCAGCACAGTCAGATGCAACAGTTTTGGTGCATGGTGATACTGGGACGGGAAAAGAATTGGCGGCTAATGCGATTCATATGAATAGTTCTAGACGGGATAAGCCGTTTGTGACGTTAAACTGTTCGGCATTGAGTGAGAGCTTGCTGGAAAGTGAGCTTTTTGGACATGTGAAAGGTGCTTTTACCGGAGCTGTTAGTGATAAGGTTGGGCGTTTCGAAGCGGCAAATGGGGGAACAATTTTTATGGATGAAATAGGGGATATTAGTCCATTGATTCAGCTTAAATTATTGCGTGTTATACAGGAACGTGTGTATGAGCGTGTTGGTGATATGAAGCCACAACAAACTGATGTGCGTGTTATAGTTGCCACGCATCGTAATTTGCGAGAGTTGGTTAGTGAAGGTAAATTTAGGGAAGATTTTTATTACCGTATAAAGGTGTTTGATATTATGATGCCGTCACTAATGGAGCGTAAGGAAGATATTCCAATTCTTTGTAATGCCTTTATGGAGCGTTTTAGGCGCGCTACCGGTAAAAATATAAAAGGGGTGTCAGAGGCTGTTAGTCATGTATTCATGGATCATTGTTGGCCGGGGAATGTGCGTGAGCTTGAAAATGCTATTGAGCATGCTTTTGTAACATGTCAGGGGGATTTGATTGAAGTAAAGGATTTGCCGCGTGAGATTAGGCAGTTTGAGATACGGCAGGCAGAATGTAACAACAGGATTAAAGGTATGGGATCGGGATCTTTGGGTTGTTCGGCGGCATCTAAAGAGGAGCTGATAGCTGTTCTTGATGAGTGTGGCTGGAATAAGGCGGAGGTAGCACGAAGGTTAGGGGTAGAGCGTTCTACTATCTGGCGGCGTATGAAGAAGTGGGGAATTGGTTTGAATGATGAACGATGAACGATGAACGATGAACTATATGACGCAACGGTGCAACGATGCATTGTTGCGTTTTTTGTTGGGTGCAACGGTGTTGTTGTTGTTGCTTTGGTGATTGTTTGGGTATGTAACATCTGTGTTATCAATATGTTATAGTAAATATTGAATTGGGCATAAAGGTTGGCACGGCTATTGCATATATGGTGAGACTAACTAAATCTAATATTTAAAAGGAGAAATGAGATGGCTGAAGGTGTACTAGATTTAAATGATGGTAATTTTGAGGCAGAGGTTGCTAGTGGGGTAACGTTGGTTGATTTTTGGGCTCCTTGGTGTGGTCCTTGTCGTATGCAGGCACCGATTCTGGAAAAGGTAGCTGTTTCTATTGGTGATAAGGCTGTTATTGCTAAGGTTAATGTTGATGAAGCGGGTGGTGTTGCATCTCAGCTTGGAATAAGGAGCATACCTACTCTAATTCTATTTAAAGATGGTGAAAATATTAAGCAACTTGTTGGTGTGCAAAAAGAAGAAGTTTTGGTTTCTGCCATTGAAGCAATATTATAAAGTAATGGGTAATGCAAGGCGTTATACTTATGGATAAAACAGCATTTATAAAGATCATACTTGGCGTGTTGATTGGCGGTGGGCTTGGTGCATTGATGGGGTATTTTGGTAAATGTTCATCTGGTGCATGTCCTCTGACAGCAACGCCGTATCGTGGTGCTATTTATGGTGCTGTTATGGGATTATTTTTTGCATATTCATTTGGCCTTACGGCGGTTAATAGAGGAAGTAGCAAGCCGGATTCTGAAAACTTAGTGCATATAAATAGTTCTGAGGATTTTAATAAGTTAGTGTTGGAATCGAAACTTCCAGTATTAGCAGATTTTTTTTCTAATAGTTGTCCGCCCTGCAGAAAATTAAGTCCGGTTATTTCGGCTTTAGCAGACGAGTATGCCGGCAAAGCGGTTATTTGCAAGGTGAGCATGGACTTGGCACCTGATTTAGCGGCTCCGAGTAGTATCATGGGAATACCAGCAGTACTGTTCTTTGTTGATGGTAAGGAAGTTGAGCGATTGGTTGGACTGCGTGGCAAGTCTGATTATGTTGCTGTTTTGGATGGTTTAATGTAACTTCTTAAAAGTATTTTATGATCGGGAGTTTTTCCCGACCGAGTGAGTTGTTGAGAAGTTACGGTTTAATAAGTAAAGATAAATAGTGGCAAGTATGGTTATTGTCCATAAATAAAAGGAATAATAAATATGAGTATGTTTTGTTTTCAGTGCCAGGAAGCTATTGGCGGAACTGGTTGCACAGTAGGTGGTGCTTGTGGTAAAAAAGAAGATACTGCACATTTGCAGGATTTGTTGGTTTTTGTAACAAAGGGTATTGCGGTAGTTGCTGATGCTGGTAAGGCTCTCGGAATTTCTGATAATAAGTATGGAAAGTTTATTTCGGAAGCTTTGTTTTCTACTATTACCAACGCCAATTTTGATAATGAACGTTTTGTTGCACTTATCCAAGAAGCGGCAACATTACGCGATGAGTTGCTTGCTAAATTTAATGCAGCCGGCGGCACCGTTGATGGTGAGTGGGCTGAGTGCGTAACGTGGGATGTATCTGATATTTCAACTTATGATGCTAAGGGTGCTGAAGTTGGTGTTCTTTCAACAGAAAATGAAGATGTAAGATCATTGCGTGAATTAGCTGTTTATGGTCTTAAAGGACTAGCTGCTTATGCTGATCATGCGGCAGTACTTGGTTATGAAGATGATGCTATTTATGCGGTAATTTCAGAAACACTTGCATCTACTACAAAAGATCTTTCAGTTGATGAAATGGTTGCTGTTGTGATGAAGACCGGGGAGTATGGTGTAAATGTAATGGCATTGTTGGATAAAGCTAATACAGAAACTTATGGTAATCCAGAAATGACAGAAGTTAATCTGGGTGTCAAAGATAACCCTGGTATTTTGGTTTCTGGTCATGATCTTAAGGATATGGCTGCCTTATTGAAACAGGCTGAAGGTTCGGGTGTAGATATTTATACACATAGCGAAATGCTTCCGGTAAATTATTACCCTGAATTCAAGAAATATGATAATCTTGTTGGTAATTATGGAAATGCATGGCATAAACAGTCAACAGAGTTTGCTTCATTTAACGGACCGATTTTGATGACAACAAACTGTATCACACCTGTTAAAGACGAATATAAAGATCGTTTTTACACAACTGGTATGGCCGGATATCCTGGAATGCCCCATATTGAAGCTGATGAAAATGGAGAGAAAGATTTCTCTGCTATTATTGAACAGGCAAAAACATGTGAACCGCCGGTTGAGATTGAAACAGGCACACTTGTTGGTGGATTTGCTCATACGCAGGTTATGGCTCTTGCTGATAAGGTTGTTGATGCCGTTAAATCAGGTGCGATTAAACGTTTTGTTGTGATGGCCGGTTGTGACGGACGTCATAAAAACCGTAGTTACTTTACTGAGGTTGCAGAAGAATTGCCTAAAGATACTGTGATTTTGACAGCTGGTTGTGCCAAATATCGCTATAACAAACTTGATCTTGGTGATATTGGCGGTATTCCTCGGGTATTGGATGCCGGACAATGTAATGATTCTTATTCTTTGGCTGTTATTGCAATGAAACTGCAGGAAGTCTTTGAGTTGGATGATATTAATGACTTGCCGTTATCATTTGATATTGCATGGTATGAGCAGAAAGCTGTGATTGTATTGTTGGCGTTGCTTTTCCTCGGAGTAAAGGGTATTCGCTTGGGACCAACATTGCCTGCATTCTTGTCACCAAACGTGGTTAAAGTTTTGGTTGAAGCGTTTGATATTAAGCCTACAGGTGAAGTTAAGGCTGATGTTGAAGCTATGATGGCAGGAAAATAATCAGTAAGTATATATTAAGTATAATTATACCCTCGAAGCAGTTTTGTTTCGGGGGTATTTTTGTTTCTTGTTTGATGGCGGAAGTTTATGTATGGTATGGGCTGGTTTTACGTGAAATACAGAAAAGGAAGAATAAAATGAAAAGACCTGTGGCTCTTATTATCCGTGATGGATGGGGATTAAGTGAAGAAATTGAAGGAAATGCGGTAGCGGCGGCTGATACACCGAATATAGATGCGTATAAAATAAAATATCCTTGGACGGTGTTGGATTGCTCAGGCGAGCCTGTTGGATTGCCAGATGGTTATCAAGGTTCCAGTGAGGTAGGTCATCTTAATATGGGGGCTGGTAGGATTGTGATTCAGGAGTTGAAGCGCATTGATGACGGTCTTAGTAGTGGTGAGTTTTTTGAGGTTCCTGCTTGGCAGAATTTGGTAGCATCTTGGAAGAAAAATGGGAGTCGCCTGCATCTTTTAGGGTTATTGCAGGATGAAGGTGTGCATGCACATCAGGAGCATTTGTTTAAGATTATGCGTAGAGCACGTTCTGAGAATCCGACGGGGGAGATTGTTTTGCATCCTTTTCTTGATGGGCGCGATACACCACCACGGAGTACATTGGAGTATTTTGCTAAGTTGCGTAATATTATGCAGGAAGTAGGTGGATGTTGCATAGGCACTATCATGGGTAGGTACTATGCTATGGATCGTTCTGAGAATTGGGGGCTTACTGATACTGCATATAACTGCATTGTTGCGGCGGAGGGTAAGAATGCGGCAGTTGCGGAAGATGCCATAAATCTCTCGTATGATAATGATAAAACTCCCGATGATACGGAGATGGTTGATGAATATATTCCTCCTGTTTGTTTGGGGGATTATAATGGCGTAAATGATGGTGATGTGATTGTGCATACTAACTATCGGCAGGATCGGGCAATTCAGCTTTCCAGAGCATTTTGTGATGCTGATTATCCTGGAGATTTGCACAAAAAAACAGATGTAATATATGTTGGTCTAACACGTTATTATAATGAGTTTGAAAATTATATCATGGGACCGATGGATGAAGGTGGTGGGATGGATAAATTGCTGGGGGAAGTGATTGCAGATGCCGGCTTGCATCAGTTACGTATTGCGGAAACTCAGAAATTTAGACATGTTACGAGCTTTTTTAATGGTAAATCAACAATTCCATATAAAAACGAAGATCAGGTAGAGGTTCAAGGTAGGTTTGATCCCGCCATGTTCGCAAGTCATCCTGAAATGGATGCATATACTGCAACGGATGCACTCTTGAAGCGTTTGGAAGATAATAAGTATGATTTTATTGTTATTAATTTGGCTAATGGCGATATGGTTGGACATACGGGTAATTTTGATGCTGCCAAAAAAGCTATAGAAATTGTAGATGAATGCGTAGGCAAGATTACCGAAAGAATGCTAGAGCTTAATGGGCAGGTGTTGATTACTGCCGATCATGGTAATTCGGAAGAGATGATTGATCTGGAATCTGGGCTAGTTAAGACAAGTCATACATTAAATCCGGTTGAGCTGATTTATGTTGCTGAAGATGCACCTAGCAAAAAGCTTATTGAACGTGGTAAACTTTCTGATATTGCACCGACCGTGCTTGATTTATTGGGGTTAGACGCTCCCGGGGAGATGACGGCGGAAGATTTGATTGCTTGAAAAGTCTGACAGATTAGGCAGATCCGACAGATTAGACCGGTCTGCCTGGTCTTTTATGGCTATAGGCCGGAGACACGCTTTATGACAGGAATATATCGCAAAATAGTATTGCCGGTCATGGTGTCTCTTTTTTTGTTGGTTACTTCTGACGTATTTTCATTAAATATTGTCTCGCAATATAGTCCACGGAATAAAGAGCGCAAGAAGCGTCCGCGTACAGAGTTTATTATTTTGCACACTACAGAAGGACCAAAAGCAGGGTCACTTAAAAAGGTGTGGCAACGTGGAGAAGCGCACTACTTGGTGGATTGCAATGGTCGGGTTTATAGAATCATTCATCGTTCTCGGATTGCATATCATGCTGGCCGCAGTATGTGGAATGGTCGACTTAACCTTGATGAAAGTTCTATTGGCATAGAGATTGTTGGGTATCATAATAGGGATTTAACATCGGCTCAGTATGCGGCATTAAAAGAGCTTATTGCGGAGTTACAACGGATTTATAAAATACCAGATAAGAAGGTTTTAACGCATTCTATGGTTGCTTATGGAACACCGAACCGCTGGCATAAGAAATCACACCGTGGACGCAAGCGTTGTGGTATGAATCTGGCGACATATTCTGCAAGACGTAAACTTGGCATTACTGACTGGCCTCGATATGATCCTGACGTTAAGGCGGGAAGACTGGTTGTGGCTGATCCTCTTCTTGAGCGGGCTTTATACGGTAGCGTAGATGAACAGAAATATGCGGTAAGCAGTTTTTCCGGTAGTAATGCAAATGTTATTAAAAAGGGTAGGACGGCTTGGGATATTGCCCGTGATCGTTATAAAAGTTCTAGTACTATTTATGAATTGCCTAGTGGTAAGACGGTAAAGGGAAATCAAGTTACAAACTGGAAGTCAATACCGGCAGGTACCAAAGTTAAGCTTTCTAAAGAATATCAGGATAATGTCTCTGAGAGCATAAAGGTGGTCCGTGGTGGTCGTTCTTCCGGTCATGATATTGCCGGCGATGAATATAATAGTAAGACTACGTTGTATTTTATTGGTAAAGGAAAAGTCGTTGCCGGCAATAAACTTTCCCAAAAAACACTTAATAACTTGCCGCAGGGAACCAAGGTGTTGGTTGGTTACGTCTCTGGCGGTTGTATTAGCCGAAAGAAAAGTGCATTTGATGTGTGTGGCATGCGCTGGAATGATCCTGCTACGGTTTATTATTTTCCCGATGGTAGTTTTAAGTATGGCACCACGGTAAAAGAGAAAAGCATTCCCAAGAATACAAAGATATTTTTGCAGAAATAGGAGAAGGTTATCAGTTGTCAGTTGTTAGTGAGTAGATTCTAAATAGCGAGGTAGGGCGAGCTCGCCCTACCTTGCTATTCTGAAAACCAACTACTGTTTTAGGTTAAACAATGCTCCACTGGGACCAATTCGACAAGCTCACGACAAGCAAGCCCAGTGGTGGTATAACCCCAAATTTATAGTTTTTTAACACAATTCAAGTTTATGCAGAAAGAATTCTTTTATGCTGAACTTTTGTATACATGCAGTCTTGTTTTCTGTATTGCTATATCCCCAGCTTCTTTTATCTTGGTGCAAAACTCTTCTTGTGCTTTTCTTGTTGCGTAGTTTAGCATATTCATTATCAAGGTTAGTCAGTGGCCAGTGCATGGCATCCTTTATAGGGTATATTTCTGTTTTATATCTGTTTATATTTTTCATAATGAAAACAGTATATGACACTAGCTCCCCCAAGTAGTGTCCGAGTGGTTTGGCTATTTTAATTTTTTTTATAAGCATAAGAAAAGAGCCGCTATTTAGTGGCTCTTTTTGTTTTTTATTGTGTGATACTACCAAGTAGCATTAAGAAAAGGTAGCACTGGAACTACTGTATTATAAGTAATATTGATTAAACCAATCTGAAGACCTGCATGGTTCTGTGTTGCATTAACGATACCAATCTGTAAGCCTGAAGATTTATGAGTGCCATTAAATACGCCGAGCTGGGAACCAAATGCGAAAGCCGTTGATTGCAGTAGCTTCATCAAATATCTGTACCGGATTCTAAAGTGATAACTGAATAGCACTGGTTACCGACTGAGCTGATGCTGATGTGATAACGCCTGCAGTGATTAATGCTGATGCTATAATACTTTTTTAATAATAATCCCTTGTTTTTACACATTATTATGTAAGATAAATGTGTATAGCAAGAATTTATTTTCAATAAGATAAGATTGCCACTTTTTCTCGCACACCCAGCACAGGTGGCACTGTGCACTCCCGCGCCCACATATATCCCCCCCCCGGAGGTGGGTGATCACTCCGCTTGCTATAGCGGTTTTTGATCTTATCTTTACCAGGTTACGGCAATTGAACATTGTTTTGTAAAAGAAGCTAAACTGCCAAAAATGCGAGCCGCATTGCTTGGTATTTCGTGGAAGTTGATTTTGCAAAAGTGTTTTAATATTCTTAGGCATTGCAATAATGGTCTTAAAGGCTTAGTCTTTCAATATATTTTACGATTTGTTTTGGAGACGATATGAAAAATAAATTATTCTACAATTTTATAGTAATTAGCTTCTTGTTATTGGCAGGATTAATGGTCGGTGGTTGTCGGTCTTCTCGTTATCGTGGTGAGCAGTTGTGGGAGGCTATGGAAGTTATACCGCCGGAAAAAATGCCGGCGGAGGTTAAGGATGCCGGGTATGAAATTATTTCGGATGACTACTTGGCGGGAATGAATGCTTCTACTTCAGTGGTTAATGCGGTACCGAATATAGATGATATGTGTTTGGTGAAAGCCTCTGATACTAATATTGTAGATGGTAAGATCGGCGGAGTAGCAAGTGTAGAGTCGGCAGATGTAAGTAGTAGAAATCTTGTTTTTGATACGGACTTTAAACCGGTGCTAGGTACGTATTTCTATAAGGTTAGTTGGAGAGGGATTGGTGTCGCCGATGCAGCTGTTAAAATTGGTAAAGAGGGCGATATGCACACTATTGAAATCCGAGCCGGTACGGGTAAAAAATTGGATTATTTATATAAGGTGCGTTATCGCGGCAAGGCTAAAATGAGGCTCACTCCGGAAGTGGCTTCGGTTGAGGCTGAAATTGATGCGAAGGTTAAAAACCGTGAGCGGAAAACTAAGCTGGAATTTAATGATTCCGGTGATGTCGATTTTACTATGACGAAAAAAAAGGAAGGCAGGGTTCGCGGGGTTAAAGATATAAATATAAAGACTGCTGGGTTTGTGTTGGATCCGTTCTCTGCCGCCTGTTTGGTTCGTCGTCTTGAATGGAAAATTGGCACAGAGGCAGTTTTTGATGTTATTACCGGAAGTACTGTTTATGAGTTGCGTCTCGCCTGTAAAAAGATTAAGACGATAAAAGTTAAAAAGAAAAAACGTAAGGCGTGGGTTATTGTACCGTCCGTAAAAGAGCGAAAGACTGGTGATGAGGAAATTAATCAGGCGCATCAGGATAATGTTAATAAGTCGCTGATTGAAATATATGTTGCGATGGACAAAAGTAAAGATGTTTTGAGAATTGAAGGTCATCATAAAGTTGGTACGATTAAGGCTGAAATAGAGAGATTTAAACCGGAAGTGAATTGATTGTGAGAATGCGAAAAGCTGCTCGAGCTGCAATATTAGGAGATCTTAAGAAGGATAAAAAAGAGTTGCCAAAACCTAATCCGGTAATTCATATTTCTTCTCTTTAGCCGGTAGCAAATGTGATATGGGTCTTTTGGGAAGAGGGGCGGCTTATGTTGCGTTTTGCCTCTGACATTGATTTGTCTAATCCGGCTATGTGGGAACATGATGAGATGTCGGTAAAATTATTTGATATTGATACGCAAGTTGTGGTATCAATGAATGAAGTTGCGGGGAGTAATGCTTATATGACTCGTGATCAGATTGGACGGGCAATGTTTAATTGTATTGTTTTGGGGCAACGTGTTGTATTGAATCCCTTGCAGGAGAGTGTTAAATGAAGAGATTGACTTTATTAATCTTAATAAGTGTTGTTTTATCTGTTGGGTATGCTTATGCAGGTGATAAGGCTGTTGAAAAGGTTGCGGCTAGTAATACAGTTGTTATGTCAGAAAGTTCGGGGCCGGATGTTACTGTGCCGGAACATGGTATTGGGCATAAGTTGTTGTTTTATATTCCCAATCGTTTTCTAGATTTAATTGATGTTTTTAGGGCTAGGTTGCGAGTTGGACCGGGATTGTCTGGTAGTTTTTCCTTTACACAACGTGGTGCTTTTTTTGGCGGTAAATATAATACCGTCTATGTTGGATTGCCGGGACCGCGTGCACCGAAGAAATTTGTCTCGCCAATTGGTCGCGAAAAACAGAAAGGTATTATTATGATGGGGGTTAATGCTACTGATGATACTAAGTGTCCGCCTCGTCATGGTCCTGCAGAGATTCAGATTGGAGCACAGGCTTTGATTGTTGGTGTTGATGTTGGTTTTGATATTTGGGAGCTGGGTGATTTTTTTACCGGGTTAGTATTTATAGATTTACGGAAGGATGATTTGTAATGCGAAAGAGTAAATCTATACATTATGTTATAATATTTTTGTTAGTATTGATGTCATCTTTGAGTAGTTACGCTAAGGCAACAACAAATAAAGTTAAGGTTGCTCGTACGAATACTGTTTTAAAAAAAATAGTTGGCGGGGCAAGTGCACTTGTTGGTACGCAGGGGGTTGAATATGTATATGAAGATGATGAAGAAACTTTTGATCGCTTAGAAAAGTTCGAAAAGCCAGCAGTATTTAAGTCTTGGACTGACCGCTTTGATTACATTCATAATAATTTGACTTATGATATGCAGGCGTACGTTGATAAAGCTGACGTTATGTTTGCTGATGGATCTGCACCTAAGCAGTCTATTCCTGCTTCTCGTTTTCGTTTAGGTATGTATTCAGAGTTCGAGGAAAATGGTGGGATAAAGTTTAGGTTTGCTCCTGATATTAATGCGGATATTAAGATTCCGAATATTGAACAGCGATTACGTTTGTTTATTGATGCTCAAAACAGTGATGATTTGCCGGGTACAACGGTTATGGAACGTGAGCGTGGGTTTAATGCCGGTTTGCGTAAGGTAACTAGATGGTTTAGATATGATGCAGGTATTAAGGTTCGCTTGCCGCCGGTGCTTTTTGGGCGTATTGATTGGCGTCCGCAGTGGCAGGCTGGAGAATGGAAGGTTAATCCGCTAGGTCGTGTTTATTGGGAGAGTGATGATGGAGTTGGTGCATTGTCATCTTTATGTGCTTTCCGTTATATCGGGAGCCGTGTTTTGGTAAGATCTATTACGGCGGTAAAATGGACAGAAAAATCTAATTCAGAAGGTGCACCGCCGGAAGATCCAGATGAATATTATGAATCGAATGCCGGCATGGAGTGGGAACAGAGTTTTTCTGTCAGTTATGTTAATAAAATGTTATGCTCAGAAGATATTGGTAGGGATGTTAATATTACTAAAGTAGTAAAAGCCACAGGATTACGTTTGAGTGTTTTTGGAAATACTGAGCGTGTTGGTGGTGCAGAGCGAGTGAGACTTTCGCTTGGTCATAGGCGACCAATTTATAAAGACTGGATGTTCCTGATGGTTACGCCTGAGTTGGAGTGGTATAAAGAAAATGACTGGGAATTTGTTACACGAATCAGAGTTGGTGTTGATATGCTTTTCTCTGTTGGTGATGTTCAGCGGAATAGGTAAAATAAGAAAGGCAGTTAGGTATGAAAGTAAGAAGTATATGTGCAGTTGTTGTTGGTATGGTTATTATGGCTTCGGTATCAGGTGGTGCGGGGTTGTATCTTGGTGGATATGGAGCGTATAGTTTTGGTGGTGATGTTCAGGATGAGTCTCTTGGTTATGGGGTTAATCTTGGTTTGCCACTCGGAGAAAGTTTTGGGTTAGAGCTTTCTGGTACATTGTTGGAAGATAGTAGTGAGGCAACAGACTTTGATTTGGGCTCGATAGATTTGTCTTTGCTATATTATTTTCCTTTGAGTGATGAAAGTCTTGATTTATATCTTGGTGTTGGTGCCAGTTATAACCGTTTTGATTTTACATCTCATATTGATAGAGAAATTCAGAATGATGATCAGATTGGTTTTTTTGGCGAGCTTGGTGTGGCTGTCCTTCCTGTAAAATGGTTACGAATTTTTGCTGATGTTCGTTATAATGTAATGACGTATGAGGTTCAGGATGTTGAAGGTCTTGGTAGGGTGGATCAAGATTATAACTTTTTCCTTGTTAGAGTTGGTGCGGAATTTGCATTGTAGAAGCATTTGTTGAGCTTATTAACTTTGCTAAAGTCTTTTATTTGGCTGTTTTGAGAAATTACTGTGACTTTAACTTTGAACTATGAAGGTGTGTCGCAGTTATTTCTTCGTTGCGGTCTATTATTTCTTTGGTGGCCTCTTTTACCCGCTGTTCTAAGTTGTTGTTAAGGTCTTTTAACTGGTCTTCGGCTTTGAATCTGGCGGAAATCGTGTCGTTGGCAATATTTGCCATGACTTTGAATTCGCTGTAGGGTAGGTCTTGTATCGGGATTAGTGCTTTCCCTGTTTTTGCGTTATTAAAGAAGTCTATAAATGAATCGAATGAGTTTCTTAATGCACCTACTAATGCCATGATTACAATGAGCATAATGATGGCCGTTGAAAGCTGGATTGTGAGTTCTTGCATTCGTGCATGGCTTTTGGCTGCATTGATTTTTGGTAGAAGTGTATCGTGAATTGCTGTAAGATTGTTTTCTGTATTATGTGCGTTTTCAAGTAAATCTGCCATTAAACCAAGTTTATGAGTTAGTCCGATATTTGTTGTTTTGTCGGCAATCTGGTCAAATAGTGATTTGTATTCTTTGACATAATTATGCAGTATTAGCAGTAGCTGATGATCAATGTTTTGTTCTTGGAGGTTGGGGACAACTGCGTTCCAGTCTTTTTCAAATGCATCGTAGTTTCTATCAAAAATGCCTAAATCATCTGCTTCCATGCGATTTATAAAGTCTTTTTCTGCCCGCCGCATGTTTAATAGACGTATATCAAGTCGCATAATGAGGTAGGTGGATTCAGTAAGAGATGTGGTTTTTGTTGATGTTGTATAGCGAGTAAGTATAAGTGTAATAATACTGCCTAAACTTATTAGGAGGATAAGGAATAAACGAGATTTTACTGATTTCATTATGAGTACCTTTTTAGTGTGTATATTCATTTAAGTATCTGCTTTAGCATAGTGAAAGATTTATATAATGCAATATATAAATATAATTTTAAAAAAGGAGCCTCTTGCAAAACTAAAACATTTTGGCTTATCCACCTTCGGGCTTCGCCTTTGCGGCGTGACAGGTAGAGCCAACGTTACAACCGTTTTATTATCCAAAACGTGTTAAAAGTGCATAAAACTTGTAGTGTTCGTTCTCAGAACGAATCATGCCGAAAGCTTCGCAATCTGGCAGATAATAGTTTTGCAAGAGGTTCACAAGGGGGCGCAATCCGCACAAGGTATAAATTTTCTATAGTCTTGACTTTAAGGCGTGGTTATATATGATAATACGTAATTATTAATTGGAGAGTAAATTGAATAAATTCAGGATTATATGCCGTTTTTCGGCATTTTTTGTTATTGCACTTTGTTTGAGCGGGTGTCTTTCGGTTGGACCGGATTATGAACCGGTAGATGCGAAAACACCTGATTTCTGGGGACAGGAACTTATGCAGGATTTTCAGTCCGGAACAAATGCTAATATGCAGAGTTGGTGGACTATATTTAATGATGAGATATTGAGTGACTTGATTCTTACGTCATCTACAAATAACCCAGACTTAATGATCGCTGCTGAACGTATTGTTGAGGCGGCTGCTTTGCGTGGCATTGCTAAATCGTTATGGTTCCCACAGGTTTCTGGTGATGGGATAGCGACTATTAACGAATCGGCTATTAGTCTTCTACCTGGCGGCGATACTAAGTCCACTCAGTATAGCATTGGTGGCTCAATGGGCTGGGAACTCGATGTTTGGGGGCGTGTTCGGCGTACTGTTGAAGCCAGCGATGCATCGATGCAGGCGACAGTAGAAGACTATCGAGATACAATGGTAATGTTATATGCGGAAATTGCTTATCAATATATTCAAGTCCGAGCATTGCAGTCGCGTATTGCGTTAGCAAAAGAGAGTATTGTGCTACAGAGCGATACATTTAATTTAACCAAAGATAGAAATACTGCAGGCTTGGCACCTGATTTGGATGTATATCAAGCGAAGATGAACTTGGCTCAAACGGAAGCAACTATTCCGCCTTTACGTATACTCGTAGCAAGAGCTATTCACCGTTTAAGTGTACTGTCAGGTAAAAATCCTTCGGCATTGGTTGAGCATTTACAGATTGCCAAGGAAAATATTCCTTATATTCCAATTGTCCCAGCTGAAATTACTGTTGGGTTGCCTGCTGACTTATTACGCCAGCGTCCCGATGTTCGTTCCGCTGAGCGTCGTTTAGCTGCACAACATGCTATGATTGGTGCTAAAAAAGCTGAGTTATATCCCACTTTTACATTGCCTGGCACTTTTGCCTTACAAGGTTATGATATTGGTGATATTAGTGATAGCGGGATGGCGTATAGTTTTGGTCCGGCATTTCGCTGGAATCTATTTAATGGCGGTAGAATACGAAGCATGGTCGTAGCGGAAGAATCAAAAACTAAACAAGCAAGTATTAATTATGAGCGAGTTGTATTAAAAGCCCTTGAGGATGTTGAGAATGCAATGGTTTCTATTAGAGAAGAGCGGCTTCATATTGTAGCGTTAAATGATGCAGTTGTAGCATCGCGTAAATCTGTTGAGCTGGTAAAGGATTTATATAGATCTGGTCTTACAGATTTTCAGAATGTGTTAACTACTGAACGTTCATATATGTTCCAGCAGGATAAATTAGCCGAAGCTGAAGGTGCCGTTGCCGGATATGCGGTTCAGCTATATAAAGCCCTTGGTGGCGGTTGGAGCGGTGAGGAAGTTAATAATGAACTATCTGAAAAACTGAACAAAAAAGAAAAAGATTTGATTACTGAACGAGTAACAGAAGATAGAAAAGATAGTGAATAATTAATAGTGAATAACTAATAGTGAATAATCAGTCAGTTTTTTTGAATAAAATAAAAAAACTAGGAATAGACAAAAATTATGAATAAACCAACAAGAAGTGTAGTGATGTTTTCTGCATGTGCTATTGCGATAATGGCTACATGTTTTTCTGGATGTAAGAAAAAAGGTGCTGGTGCAGGAATGCAGATGCCGCCACCGGCGGTGACGGTAGCAAATCCGGTAAAGCAGGATGTTACCATTTATCTTAAATATCCTGGACAGGTTAGAGCCAAGGAAATTGTGGATATTGAAGCTCGTGTTCGCGGTTATCTTGAAAGTGTTGACTTTAAAGATGGGGCAAAAATTAATAAAGGCGACAAACTTTTTACCATAGAGTCCGTGGAGATGACGGCGGCGGTTGAAAAAGCCAAAGCTGATATTGCCAAGGCTAATGCGGAGGTTACTGTAACAAAGTCTTCTCTTGAGCGTATGCAAAATGCGTTTAAAACTAAAGCGGTATCTGAGATCGATGTATTAGTAGCTCAAGGTAATCTTGATTCGGCAAAAGCAAATCTGATGGCGGCAAAAGCTCAGCTGGCGTCCGCTGAGCTTGATTTGTCGTACACAATAATAACTGCACCTATTACAGGGCGTATATCGCGCCATCTTGTCAGTGTTGGGAATTTGGTTGGTGCAGGTGCACCAACAAAGTTGGCGGAGTTGGTTACAATAGACCCGATAGATGTATATTTTAATATTGATGAAAGAACTTTACTTGGGTTTCTAAAAACTGCTACAGGAGTTCGTGATGCTGTAAAAGAAGGAAGTTATGCTGTTAAACTGGAACTTGCCAATGGCGAACTATATAAAGCTGATGGTGATGTGGATTATGTAGGTAATCAGGTTGATGTTGGTACAGGAACCTTGCCTATACGAGCTAAGTTTTCGAATGACAAAGGCAAGCTTATTTCAGGTATGTTTGCCAAAGTATTGATTCCGCAAGAATATAAGGATGCAATCCTTGTTCCTATGAGTGCAATACAACGAGATATGGTTGGTTCTTTCCTGTTGGCTGTAAATGATAAAGGTGTTGTTGAAAGTCGTTATGTAAAAGTTGGGCCGATATATGAAGGTGAACGTATTATCACAGAGGGCATCTCTGTAGCTGATAGAATTATCGTTAACGGCTTGTCTCGTGCGAGACCGGGCGTAACGGTTAATGCACAGGAAGCTAAAGCATCAGCCGCAAATCCTGTTGCAGAAAATTCTGATACAGCAACTCCAGCAGAGGAAGAATAGATTATGTTTAGTCACTTTTTTATAAATCGACCAATTTTTTCTATGGTGATATCTATCACTATTGTTATTCTTGGTATTATTGCTTTAACCTCACTTCCTGTCGAAAGGTATCCTGAAATTGCCCCGCCATCTGTTACTGTTTCGGCATTATACCCTGGTGCTGATGCTCAAACAGTTGCAGATACTGTTGCCACAGTTATCGAAAAAGAAGTTAACGGTGTAGAGGGGATGATCTATATGCAGAGTGTTGCCGGTAATGATGGTAGCATGAACTTAATTGTCACTTTTGAATCGGGTACCGATTTGGATATGGCGAATGTTCTTGTTCAGAACAGAGTTACAGTAGCCACTTCCAAGTTGCCTGAAGAGGTTAAGCGGCTCGGTGTGACTACCAAAAAGAAATCAACTAATGCTAGTGTCTATTTGGCACTTTACAGTCAAGATGGTGCATTTAATGATCTATTTCTTTCTAATTATCTGAATATACAGATTCGAGATGAAATTGCTCGCGTGTCTGGTGTAGGTGACGTACAGACTTTTGGGGTAGGTAAATATAGCATAAGGATTTGGCTTAACCCTGCCAAATTACGTACTTTAGATATGAATGCAAGTGATGTAGTTAATGCTGTACGGTCACAGAATCAACAAGTGGCAGCTGGGCAAATAGGAGAGCCGCCTACATCGGATGATACAGCTTTTCAATATACGGTTAAAGTTCGCGGGCGTTTAGTTGAACCAGAGGAGTTTGGCAATATTGTTCTCCGTTCCGGTGATGATGGACAGGTTGTAAGGTTACATGATGTTGCAAGAGTAGAGTTAGGTGCTGATGCCTATGGCGTAACTTCTACATTTAAAGGAATGCCATCTGCTGTTATGGCAGTTTATCAGATTCCTGGTGCTAATGCTATTGACGTTGCTGATGGTGTTAAGGCTAAGATGACCGAGCTTGCTAAGAAATTCCCGAAAGGACTGGATTATAATATTGTATATGATAATACAGACATAATTAAAGCTTCCCTCAAAGAGGTTATTATAACACTTTTTATCACACTGCTGCTGGTTATTTTTACAGTATATATTTTCTTACAGAACTTTAGAGCAACGATAGTTCCTTCGGTTACGATTCCGGTTTCTCTGATCGGTACGTTCTTGGCAATGGCCGGTATGGGTTATTCGATAAATCAGTTTACGCTTTTTGGGCTTGTGTTGGTTATCGGTATTGTGGTGGATGATGCAATTGTGGTTGTTGAAAATGCAACACGCCATTTGCAGGCAGGAAAAAATCCTGTTCAGGCAGCAAAAGATGCAATGACAGAAATATCAGGTCCGGTAATAGCCACAACGTTGGTTTTGTTATCGGTATTTGTGCCTACTGCGTTTATGGGCGGAATAACAGGGACACTTTTTAAACAGTTTGCCGTTACCATTTCTGTAGCCACTTGTTTCAGTACTCTAAATGCTCTTACTTTAAGTCCTGCATTATGTGCATTATTACTTCGTCCGGTTGATGATAGTAAGCAGGGGCATATATTTAAAGGTTTCAATAAAAGTCTTGAGAAAACAACCCTTGGTTATATGGGGGCTGTCAAGTTTTTGATGCGACGTGCCGCTATTGGTATTATCTTATTTCTTGTTCTTACAGGGGCATCAATGTACGGTTTTTCTAAATTGCCAACCGGCTTTGTTCCGCAAGAAGATGAAGGGTATTGTATTGCTGTTTTCCAGCTTCCTAATGCAGCTTCTCAAAGTAGAGTAAAAGCTTTTTCAAAGCAGACAGATAAAATTATAGAAAATACTCTAGGTGTTGATCGCTATATTACTATTACCGGATATTCACTTCTTGACGGTGTTGTTGTTCCGAATATGGGATTTTCTTTTATAATTTTTAAAGATTGGGATGACCGTGATAAAACAGAGAGTCAGGATGCTATTTTACAGCATCTAAATATGGGTTTTATGGGATTGCAGGATGGAGCGGCATTCGCCTTTCCCACTCCATCATTACCAGGACTTGGGTTAAGTGGTGGGTTCACCTTTATGCTGCAGGATATTGGTGGAGCCGGCTTACATACTCTTGAACAGGTTGCTAACGATTTTGCAGCAAGTTCTTCATCTGAACCATCCATCGCCGGAATGAATAGCACATTTAAGTCTGATGTCCCGCAGCTGTTAGTAGATATTAATCGTGATAGCGTGTTGGCTCGAGGGCTTTCTATGGGCTCTGTATTCGATGCATTGCAAGTTTATTTAGGCTCATCATATATTAATGATTTTACCCTTTATAATCAGACCTTTAAAGTTAAGGCACAGGCAGATAGTCAGTATCGGCAAAACCCTGCTAATATTGAAAAACTGGAATTTAAAGCACCAAGTGGTAATATGGTTCCGTTAGGAAGTATAGCAGATATCAAGGAAACTTTCGGACCGCAGTCTATAACGCACTTCAATATGTATCCGTCAGTTAAAATTATGGGAAATGAAGCTACAGGCTTTAGCTCAGGGCAGGCTATGGATGCTGTCGAAAAGATGGCAAAAAAAATACCGGCTGCACTGGGACTTCAATGGATAGAACTTTCCTTTCAACAGCGAGTAGCCGCAGGTTCAACAGTATCTATTTTTATACTGGCTATTATCTTGGTTTATCTAGTGCTGGCTGCACAATATGAAAGCTGGACTATTCCGATTGCAGTATGTATGGCTGTTCCTACTGCACTGGCTGGTGCTGTTGTTTCTGTTTTATTGCGAGGTATGGATAATAACGTTTATACTCAAGTAGGGATAGTGTTGCTGATAGGATTATCGACAAAAAGTGCTATTTTGATTGTTGAATTTGCCATGCAACGGCATAAAGAGGGTGTTTCTGTGTTTGATGCTGCCGTTGAAGCTGTGCATCTGAGGTTTAGAGCGGTACTTATGACGGCCTTTTCCTTTATTCTTGGTGTAATACCATTGTTGGTTGCAACTGGTGCTGGTGCAGAAAGTCGCAAAGTGCTCGGTACGATTGTGTTTGGTGGTATGTTAGTTGCCACAGCTGTGAGCTTGGCCATTGTGCCGCTTATTTACTTTGTTATCCAACGCATTGAAAACAAGCTGAAAGGTGAAAAGAATTAAAAATATATATAATGGCTGATAAAAAACAAAAAAGAACTTACATTTTAAAAATTGATAAAGATAAATGTAAAGGGTGTAAGCTCTGTATAGAGTTTTGCCCTAAAAACGTTTTAGAATTATCAATGAACCTTAACAATAAAGGTTCCAAATATTCAGTAATGGCTCGTCCTGATGATTGTATTGGCTGTCGGGCATGTGTGCTGATGTGTCCTGATGTTTGTATTGAACTTTTTGAGGTGGAGCAGGAGAAAAAATGAGTGAACAAGCTTTTATGACTGGAAATGATGCTTTGGCAGAGGGGGCAATTCGTGGAGGGTGCGATTGCTATTTCGGTTATCCTATTACTCCACAGAATGAATTAACTGCTTATATGGCAAAAGAAATGACAGCGAAAGAGCGTGTTTTTATTCAGGCTGAGAGTGAGGTTGCTGCAATCAATATGGTTTATGGTGCGGCGGCAACAGGAAAACGTGCTATGACATCATCATCATCACCGGGGATTAGCTTGAAGCAGGAAGGTCTTTCTTATATTGCCGGTGCACGATTACCGATGTTGATTGTTAATGTGCAACGTGGTGGCCCTGGGTTAGGTTCAATTGACCCATCACAGGCCGATTATTTTCAGGCAGTTAAAGGCGGCGGTCATGGTGATTACCATTTGATTGTTCTTGCTCCCGCATCGGTTCAAGAGATGCATGATTTTGCAGTTGAAGGCTTCGCTTTGGCGGAGAAATATCGCACTCCGGTTATGATTCTTTCTGATGGCAGAATAGGGCAGATGATGGAGCCACTAAAGTTGTGGGATAAAGAAGCACCGGCTGCTATTGCCAAGAATTGGGCATTGACAGGCGCAAAAGGACGTGAGCGTAATGTTATTCGTTCGTTCTTTAATATTATTGGTGCACTAGAAGAAAATAACCGCATTCTGCAAGAGGGCTATAAAGAAATAGTTAAGAATGAAGTACGATATGAAGAGTATATGATGGATGATGCTGAAGTAATGTTGATTGCTTATGGCACTACTGCACGCCTTTGCCGAGATGTTGTCCGAGCTTTTAGAAAAGAAGGTAAAAAAGTAGGGCTATTACGTCCCATTAGCTTATGGCCATTTCCATCGGATGTTATTGCTGAATATGCAGAAAAAGTTAAGCTTGCTATGGTTGTCGAGATGAGTGCCGGGCAGATGATTGAAGATGTAAGGCTTGCTTGCAACGGAGTGATTCCTATTGAGTTCTGTGGACGAACCGGCGGCGGTGTTCCATCAATTGATCAAATCTATACAGAGCTGTTGAAGCTACTATAATTTTGTAAAGGAAAACAGAATATGTCAAATAAAGAAATATATACCAAACCGGCAGCAATAAAAGATATACAAACGCATTATTGCCCCGGTTGTGGACATGGAATCGTGCATAAATTGATTGCGGAAGCTATTGACGAGCTTGGTGTGCGTGAAGATACAATAGCAGTTGCTCCTGTAGGATGTTCGGTTATTGCTTATGAATATTTTGATTTCGATATGAGTGAAGCGGCTCACGGTCGTGCTCCGGCAGTGGCAACGGGAATCAAACGTGCTTGTCCTGATAAGTTCGTGTTTGCCTATCAAGGTGATGGAGACCTTGCCTCAATTGGTATGGGAGAGATTATTCATGCCGCAAATCGTGGTGAAAATTACACTACTATTTTTATTAATAATACTATTTATGGAATGACCGGCGGGCAGATGGCACCTACTACCTTAATAGGGCAGAAGACGGCTACTACAATGGATGGTAGAAACCAAGCTACTACCGGTAATCCGATACGGATGTGTGAAATTATGAACGTGCTGGATGCACCTGTCTTAATACAGAGAACGAGCGTACATAACCCTGCAAATGTAATAAAAACCAAACGTGCGATAAAAAAAGCATTTGAGTATCAACTTGCTGGCAAAGGATTCACATTCGTGGAGGTACTTTCTACATGTCCTACTTATTGGAAGATGTCGCCTAAAGCAGCGATGGATCATATCGGCTCGGTAGTTAAAGAGGTTTATCCTATTGATACTTTTAGAGATATTGGAGAGGCGTAATAATGATAGAAAGAATTGTGTTTTCAGGTTCAGGCGGTCAGGGCTTGATGTTTGTTGGCAAGTTATTTGCCAATATCATGGTTGATAAAGTTGATAATATAACATTTTTTCCCAGTTACGGCTCAGAGGTTCGTGGCGGAACCGCACATTGTCAGGTTATTATGTCATCAGAAGAAATTGCATCGCCAATTATTGAGCATGCTGATTCGTTAATTATGATGAATCAGCCTAGTACAGATCGTTTTATGCCGGTATTAACAGAGGATGGCGTCGCTATTATAAATTCATCATTGGTTGCACCGCTTGATGATAAACGTGTTATATATATTCCGGCGAGTGATATGGGGCTTGAAGCAGGTGATGAACGTTCTGCCAATATTGTTATGTTTGGTGCTTTTCTGCGTTACAAGAAATTTCTTACACTTGAAGAAGCAAAAGAACATGTTTTGAAAACATCAGTAGCACGTATGGGACAAAAGGGAGCCGATATTAACCTTAAAGCTTTTCAAGCCGGCTGGGATTTTTCTTGATGCACGTTTTCTTTTTTGCGGTTAGGATAATTTGCTGATAACGATCATGAGAAAAATGAAATGTTACGAAAATACTGCTTGCTTTCCATGTTTGTTCCTTTATTATATCCATAGATGTAAAAAATAAAATCATATTACAAACATAGAAAATACAAGTCGATATTTTCCATGTTATATATTTTAATAACAATATACATAGAAATTTTTCCAGCTATATGTTGTAATATGATAGAAAATTTTTCTATGTATAATACTGTTGGGATTTGAGAGATGACAGTAATGATGCAAATCGGGATCATAGTCGCAATCGCCATCATTGTTGCGATTGCGATCATCCCGTTCGAGCGTGAGCGCAGGAAACGACTTGGGGCCTATTGGCAACGGTCATGCACAGGAACCGAGTGGCGCAATCGCTTTCCTGATGTGCCGAAGGACGCCATTCGTGAGTTTCTCCAAGTATTCGTGGATGGCTTCGCGTTCAGCCACAAGAAGCGTCTCAAGTTCAGTCCTGATGACAAAGTGATGGATGTGTACAGAGCCCTATATCCGTCCACAGGTTGGCCTGATGCATTGGAACTTGAGACATTCGCGGTAAATCTTGAAGAGAAATACGGACTCGATCTTGCCAAGATTGAAGATCATGAGATCACCCTTGGACGATTGTTCCAAATCACGAGGAATCCCAACCAGCAAATGCAGAGTATTTGCGCGTAGCCGCGCAAAACTCTGATTTGAGTCGTTGAAATCGGAAAATAAAAAATTAATAATATAAGCAAAGAAAGTGCAATGGTGATGCTTCCAATTCCCTCAGCTTGAACTCCCTCAAGTGTGGTTGCAGGATGAACCACCCAGATAAAACAAAATCAAAAAACCATTAAAAACTTTTTATAACGAAGACTGGCAACATTGAATTGTGAAACCAACCAATTCCAACCAGACAATTGACGCATATTTTTTGTGGGCTGTTTTTATATCATAACTTTACTTATAAAATAATTTTTACTAATATCAACATCTAAATTGAAAAAACAAAAAAACGGTCATTGTGACCGTTCGGCAAGGAAAATCATATATGAAAATTATTCTGGCAATCGGGCTAAACCTCCTCGTGT
>CAMZLY010000060.1 GCA_947311825.1 uncultured bacterium | reverse complement strand
TGCGGCATATTCCGCTTTTTCGCAATTTTACAGACCCTACGGGTATGCTCCAATTGCTCAAAAGGCATAATCTGCTCGCCTAGAATACAAAAAATTGCCTCGCACAGTAGTTTTGCAAGCACCTCTTATTCTTAAAATTTCTACTAATCTATTTCGTACCTCAATAATCTACTACATAACAATTACAGATTCAGGATTTATACGCATATCTTATGGCATTTTTATAATTTTCTATCTAACAACCTAATATGACATCAAATACACAAAGAGAACCAAGCTAATACAGATGAGGCAAATTCTCAAGAAAAATACACCCAAAATAACTTCTCCGATAGCAACTTCTTTTGCCGTACACTGCTCATGCATCTTTGCTTTATCAAGAAAACGGACAACCATCATTGTACAAAAAAATTCCAGAAATACACTTTTTTACTTGCACACATAAGCGATTCTGCTACACTCCCGCCTTTGTTGTTGGGTTCTCTAGTTGCAACTGGCATGTTGTCAGCTGCGGAGAACGGAAGCGAATTATCACACTCCGCCACAGCCGGTGTGATAAAAGCGGATTAATAATGTAGATGCATATTAAACATTTACACATTTTAAACAAGGAGATTATTGTGGCTATTAACGACGATACACTAAACGTCAATGTTCGTGACCTACTCGATGCAGGACTTCACTTCGGACACCAGACTAAACGCTGGAACCCAAAAATGAAACGCTATATCTTTGATAAGCGTAACGGAATTCATATTATTGACTTATCAAAAAGTATGATTCTTCTAGAACAAGCAATGTATTTTCTACGTGACATTGCGTCTGAAGGACAAGACATTCTTTTTGTAGGAACAAAAAAACAGGCTCGCGACATTATTAAAGAAACTGCTGAAGCTTGTGGACAACATTTCATCACCAACCGCTGGCTCGGTGGAACACTTACAAATAGTACTACTATCCGGCGCAGAATTAAATATATGCGTGATATTGAAGCTATTATGGGTGATGAAGAAAAAAAGCCTAAAAGCAAAAAAGAACTTTCAAAGATGAACCGTGAGCACCGTAAAATTGAGCAGAACCTCGGTGGTATTGCTGATATGAACAAACTGCCTGGTGCTTTATTTGTTGTTGATATCAATCGTGAATCTATTGCTGTAAAAGAAGCTAATCGTCTTGATATTCCTGTAATTGCAATTGTTGATACAAACTGTGACCCTGATCCTATTGACTTTGTTATTCCTGGTAATGATGATGCTATTCGTGCAATTCAACTGATTTGCAAAGTAGCAACAGAGCAAATCCAACAAGGTGTAGCTGAATACGAAAAGAAAGCAGCTGAAATTGCAAAGAAAAAAGAAGAAGAACGCAAAATAGCTGAAGCAGCTCGTGAACTAAAGACAAAAGAAGAAAATGCCGCTAAAGAACTAAAGAAAAAAGAAGCGGCAAAAGCGAAAGCCGAAAAAGCCAAAGCTGAAAAAAAAATCAAGGCTGAAAAAGTAGCGAAAAAAACTGAAGCTGAAAAAGTAGTGGAAGCTAAAGAAGAAAAAGCTCCCAAAACAGAAGCGGCTGAAAAAGTAGTTGAGGCCAAAGAAGAAACTAAAGCTGAAGAGCCTAAGGTTGAAGAAACTAAAACTGAAGAGCCTAAGGTTGAAGAAGCTAAAACTGAAGAAACAAAAAAAGAAGAAGTTTAATTAAACATACATAACAAATAATATTCTGGAGATTATAAAATGGCAGATATCACAGCCAAAATGGTAAAAGAGTTGCGTGATGCAACAAATGTCAGCATGATGGAGTGTAAACGTGCTTTAGTTGAAGCTGAAGGCGATTATGACAAAGCAACAAAACTTCTGCGCGAGCGCGGGGTTGCCGTTGCTGCTAAACGTTCAGCAAGAGTCGCCAATCAAGGAATTATTGCATCTAGCAGTTCCGAGGATGGTAAAACAAAATCACTAGTAGAAGTAAATAGTGAAACTGATTTTGTTGCCAAAAATGATGATTTCAAAGCATTTGTTATTAGCATGGCTGATAATGCACTTGCTACCGATGAAAATTTAGCAGAAAAATATGAAGAAGATGTTATTGCTAAAAGAGTTCAGATCGGCGAGAACATTACTATACGCCGGAACGTTCGCTTTATCCTTAATGGTACTGGTGCGATTGGATCATACATCCACATGGGCGGCAAAGTAGGTGTCTTAATTGAAGTTGCATGCGAAAACGAAGCAACTATCGACAAAGACGAATTCAAAGCACTGGTAAGTGACCTTACTCTACACATTGCAGCATGTACACCTCAACACCTTAACAAAGATGAAGTTCCTGCCGAAACGGTTGCAGCAGAACGTGAAATCTTCGTAAAACAGGTAGAAGGTAAACCTGAACACATTATCGGCAAAATAGTTGATGGAAAGCTTGAAAAGTTTTATAGTGAAATTTGCCTAGTAAGCCAAGGATTCGTAAAAGAACCTAAACAATCAATTACTGCACTTCTAGAAGAAGTAGGTAAAGCTGTTGACGACAAACTAACAATCACTCGTTTTGTTCGTTATCAACTCGGATTATAAAAAAGGCATATTGCATGACCACTAAAGAAAAGCAAAACAAGCTACGCCTCGTTACGGGACTTACACTAGCGAGATTTCCACTTGTTATGCTTTTCTTTTTGGTTGCAATAATAAATATTTATTACCCCTGCAAATGGCTATTTCTATTTGCAGTTTTCTTAATGGCATCAGGTGCAATAACGGATCTATTTGACGGTTTTCTGGCACGTAAACATAAAGTAGAAACTGATTTCGGGGCACATGCTGATCCATTAATGGATAAAATGTTTTATGTTGTCACTTTGCCTGTGATGGTATTGATAGCAACAACAGGTACTACTACTCCGGATTTCCATGCAATTTTATTGCTCATTATTACTGTACTATTCCTTGCACGTGATTTATGGGTAACATTTCTACGTTCAGTTGGCTCTATGTATAACGTGAGCGGATGTGCAAATTGGACAGGAAAAGTTCGAACAGCATTAAACTTTCCACTTATATGTGCAATCTACTATTTTCTTGAAGCACCAGAAGGCTGGAACTTTATTCCGCTCAAACTATTATATTTAGTTGAAATTATTGCCCTAATTATAAACATCTATTCAGTACTTGTTTATACTAAACACTACTGGCCACAATTACGTAAGTCAGCTGAAACTAAAAACGACTAATATTTATAGAGGTTGTATGACAAACAAACCCTCGTGCCGCATCCAATCGGCACCAAAAATAAGCGAGATTGATGCCCTTATGACTATGGGGCGTGGCATAACTCACGACTTCAACAACCTTCTAACTGCAATTAAAGGGAACACATTTATCATTAAGCATTCTCTTGCAAAAGATAATAAAGCAAATGAAAGCATCACTCAAATTGAAAACTGCACAGAGCGTGCCCTTAAACTTCTTAATAAATTATGCATATTTACGGGAAGGGGAGCATTAGAAAGTCAAAAAACAAATATCAATACCGTTATAACCTCAGCATGCAAAAATCTATGCCAGCCACACTTAACACTCCCTATAATAAAATTTTATTTAAAAGATTTATTACCCGAAATTACCGCTGATCACTATCAGTTAGATAATCTTATTAAATGCCTTATAACTAACTCAACAGAAGCACTGATAGAACGAGATGGATGCATATCAATTACAACGGGCTTAATAAAGAAAAATGATGCCGTAAATATAGAACTGACCTATCCCAGTAAACTTGAAGATACAGACTATATCTTTATCCGCATAGAAGATAATGGCAAAGGCATTCCAGTTAAAATACAGAAAAAAATGTTTACTCCATTCTTCACCACCAAAATGAGAGGCGAAGGACTTGGTCTAAGCATTGTTCTCGGTGTAATACGATCACACAATGGAGCACTCATAGTAAACAGCAAAATACATAATGGTAGTTCATTTACAATTATGTTGCCAGTTCAGTAACTTCCAAGGTTAAAGTATCTTTTCTCTTTTCAATTACGACTATTTTCTCCATTATACGCACTCAACTATTTTTAAGGAATAATATGGCTTTACTAAGTATGCATAATATAAGTTTAAGCTTCGGCGGCGATAAGTTGCTCGATAGTATAGATTTAAATATTGAAGTAGGAGATCATGCCTGCCTAATAGGCCGTAACGGCACCGGAAAATCGTCACTGCTTAAACTACTAAATGGGGACTACTCACCAGATGAAGGTGATATTCGCTATGCAAAAGATTTCAAAGCAGCCTACCTCCCACAAGACATTCCTACAAATCTTTCTGGTACAATAATTGATATTGTACGAGATGGCTTACAGCAGAAATCATCCGGCAACCAACATTCAGCAACGGAATCAGAACAAATTATCGGTAAAGTAATATCACATCTTTCTCTTGAGCCTTATGATGATTTTAAAACCCTATCAGGTGGACAAAAACGCCGTGCCCTACTAGCTCGTGCTCTAGCCTGTGAACCAGACCTCCTGCTCCTTGATGAACCTACTAACCATCTAGACATTGAATCAATCTGCTGGATGGAAGATTATCTTCTACGCCACGTAAAAACATTTCTCTTCGTTACACACGATCGCTCATTCCTACGCCGCATATCTAACCGCATTATTGACCTTGATAGAGGTAATCTTGCACAATGGAACTGTAACTACGACGACTTTCTTCGCCGCAAAGCAGATCTGATGCACGATGAGGAAATACGCAATAAAGCATTTGATAAAAAAATGGCAAAAGAGGAAGCACGGATTAGGCAAGGCATTAAAGCACGTCGCACTAGAGATGAAGGACGAGTCCGTGCATTAATGCAAATGCGCGATGAACGCAAACAACGAAGAAACAAAACTGGTAATGCTAATCTTAACCTTATTGATGCAGAACTATCAGGACGTAAAGCTATCACTGTGAAGAATATCACCTTTGCTTATAATAACGAAGCTCCACTAATAAAAGAATTTTCTACCCGTATTATACGTGGTGATAAAATAGGCATTGTCGGCTCAAATGGTTCAGGAAAAACAACACTACTCAACCTACTTATAGGAAAATTAGAGCCAAAAGAGGGTGAAGTGATCCACGGCACAAAACTAGAGATTGCTTATTTTGATCAGCATCGTGCTATACTGGATGATAACGCTACTGTTGCAGAAACACTCGGCAACGGACTGGATACACTTACCGTTAACGGTCAGCCGCGCCACGTAATCAGCTATCTGCAGGATTTCCTATTCACCCCCGACAGAGCTAAATCGCCGATAAAAGTATTATCAGGCGGTGAGCGTAACCGGCTTATGCTCGCCATACTATTTGCCAAGCCGTCCAATCTACTCATTATGGATGAACCAACCAATGATTTGGATACCGAAACGCTAGAACTGCTAGAAGAACAGCTCATGAACTATAAAGGAACAGTCCTATTAGTAAGTCATGATCGTGCATTTCTTGATAATGTAGTAACCAGTCTACTGGTACTTGAAGAAGCCGGTAGAATTATTGATTACATAGGAAGCTACACAGATTTATCTGATTTTAAGAACCAACAACAAAAAATAACAAAGAAAAATGTCAAAAAGAATAGTGTTACCAAAACAAAAGCCTTCGGCTTCAACCAAAAACGAGAGCTAAAAGCATTACCAAAACAGATAGAGAAACTAGAACAAGAGCAGACCGACTTGCACAATAGTATGGCGGATCCAGAATACTTCAAAACTAGCCCGAAAAAAATCGCATTAGACACCGAGCGCGAAAAAGAAATTACAGCAGAACTAGAAAAATCTTATGACCGCTGGGCAGAGCTAGAAGAGCTACAAGCGATTATATGATTTGGTTGCAAATAAACATTATATTTGCCATATTATAAAAACCATTTAACTACTTAGGAGAATATAATGACAACAACAGAAAAACAACCAGGCTTTGAAGAAGCCATGTCGAGACTAGAAACAATTGTATCAGATATGGAAAGCGGACAACTAAGCCTAGAAAAAATGATTACCCGCTTTGAAGAAGGACAAAACTTAATAAAATCATGCTCTAAAACACTTAACGAAGTAGAGCGAAAAATAGAAATCCTAGTAAAAAAAGGCGATACAGTTGCTACCGAACCATTTGCTAAAACTGCCCTACCTACAGATCCAGAAGATGAAGAAGAGCTTTTTTAGCTATTCCAAGTAAAAATACAATTATGAATTCAATAATAGATAAAAATGATTTTGATCTTAATAGATATTTAAGAGAACAAAAGACTAAAGTAGAATCTATATTAGGCAAAGTAATGCCGAATGAAGATGTGAGACCGACAGATTTGCATAAAGCAATGCGGTATGCGGCCTTTACCGGTGGAAAGAGAATCCGCCCTATCCTCTGTATGGCTGCTTGTAAAGCTATTTGCGGTAGCAATACGGATGCAATCTATCCGGCAATGGCCATAGAAATCCTGCATACCTATACCTTGGTTCATGATGACCTGCCAAGTATGGACGATGATGAAGAGCGACGCGGTAAACCGACGGTACATATTGTATATGGTGAAGCAAATGCAGTTTTAACAGGTGATGCCTTACAGGCACTCGCATTTGAATTAATAGCAAATAGCAACACTACACCAGCACAAACTGTTATGTTGATAAAAGAGCTGGCAACAGCTGCCGGTAGCCAAGGCGTTGTCGGCGGTCAGGTAGAAGACCTTGCTGCTATTGGTCAATCTGATAAGGAATTAATTCATTGGATTCATCTGCACAAAACGGCAGATCTTTTTTATGCGGCAACTAGAATGGGTGGAATTGCCGCAAATGCCAATGATACAGAACTTACTGCTCTAGGCAAATATGGACAATCGTTAGGGCTTGCCTTTCAAATCATTGACGACATTCTTGATGACGAACCGGGAAATAACGTTGCTACAACGGAAGAAACAGAGACCGAAACAACCTGCCTTGCTGTACATACTGCAGTAGAAGCAAAAGTATTAGCATCTGAATATATTAACACCGCCCTTGCTGCTCTAAAAGTCCTTCCACAGGAAAATATTGAGCCATTAAATGCCATCGCCGCATTTGTAATTGAAAGAACAATATAATTTTTTTATTTATCTGCTTGCACTATGAACCAAAATATTTATATATACGCATAAACAATATAGGCGACTAATAATTTTCAGCAATAATATAAACAACATTAATCACATTTTTGCATTAATTAGGAGAAATACTTATGGAAGACTTATCACATTTAAAATTTACTCATCATGAAGAGTGGATAGACATCAAAGGTGATGAAATAATTGTCGGCATCACTGATTTTGCCCAGTCTAAACTTGGTGATATAGTGCATGTCGAATTGCCTGAACCAGACGAACATCCATACGATATTGAAGATGCTCTCGGTGTTATTGAGTCGCTCTCGGAGTCAATAGAGTTTCATGCCCCTGTGCCTGGTATCATTACAGCGATTAATGCAAACCTTCTGAGCAGGCCGGAACTAATAAATTCCTCACCTTTTGAAGATGGATGGATACTGAGAATCAAACCTGACGATATAAGTAGTTTAGATGATTTATTGGATATTGTAGAGTATGAAGCTTTCCTCCCTGAAGAGGATGATGAATAGTACATCGTGAATATCTACCTGACAATTATACTTGGTGCAGTAACTTCATATTTGATTGGCTCAATACCTTTTGGTCTGCTTGTTGCAAGATTTAAAGGTATAAACATCCAAAAAGTAGGCAGTTGTAACATCGGAGCAACTAACGTATTCCGCTGTGTGGGTAAAGGCTGGGGACTTTTTACATTTATTCTTGATGTACTAAAAGGATTTGTAACCGCCTTTTTTATTGCCAGAGCTGTAAGGGAAGGTCTTTCCTCCGAATACCAAATAGCCTTATCCCTACTCTATGCCTGTCTAGCTGTTGCTGGGCATAACTGGTCAATTTTTCTCCGCTTTAAAGGCGGTAAAGGTGTAGCAACAACTGTCGGTGCAATACTTGGAGTAGCCCCGATTATGGTTGCCGTTGGTTTTGTCGCTTGGCTAATCATCTTTCTTGCAACTCGCTATGTTTCATTGGCATCTATCCTCACTGCAATTATCATTACCGTTTATGCATGGATAACAAAATCTGAAGGGCAACTACTGCTTCCATCGGTTCTTACCATACTGGCACTATTAATGATTTGGCGTCACAAAACAAATATTCAGCGGTTACTTAACGGTACTGAAAACAGATTCAACTTCAAAAAAAAGAAAGAATAGGTATATTATGACTACTAAGAAAAAAGTAACCGTTATTGGTGATGGTGGCTGGGGAACAGCATTAGGTTTAATAGCTTTTGAAAACGGTCATGATGTAACTATTTGGGGACCTTTTAGCGACTACATAGAAAAAACAAAAGCCTGTCATGAAAACAAATCATTTTTAAAAGGTGTAATTATTCCTGACGATGTAAATATGACCGCAGACCGATCCGAAGCACTAAAAAATGCTGATGCTATTATTCTTGCCGTACCAACAAAGTATTATTCTAATGTTATCTCATCTATAAAAGGACTTATACCTACAAATGCCAACGTTGTTAGTGTTGCCAAAGGGCTTGATCGTGATACACATCAACGAATGAGTACCATTGCAGAAACATTACTTGACCACAAACCCATTGCCGCACTTTCCGGACCAAGCCATGCAGAAGAAGTTGCACGCGGAGTACCCACCGCCGTAACAATTGCCTGCGAAAACAAAGAATGCAGCAAGAATTTACAGCAACTACTATCAAACAGCCATTTCAGAGTGTATACCACACAAGATATCATCGGTGTCGAACTTGGTGGAGCTTTAAAAAATGTAATCGCTATTGCTGTAGGTATAAGTGATGGACTTGGTTTTGGTGATAACACCCGTGCCGCTCTAATAACACGAGGTCTAGTAGAAATCAAACGCATTGGCATGGCGTTAGGTGCCAACGAAACCACCTTTAGCGGGTTGAGTGGATTAGGAGATTTAATAGTCACCTGTACCAGCAAATTAAGCAGAAACAGAGGTGTTGGTGAAAGAATTGGTCGTGGCGAAAAAGCCGCAGACATTCTATCAAATATGCAACAAGCTGCCGAAGGTGTGTGGAACTGTGCAAGTGCACAATCAGTTGCAGAAAAACATCACCTTGAAGCACCAATAACCAACGAAGTATATGCGATTATTCACGAAAACAAGAATCCACTTGATGCCCTTAAATCCTTGCTTTCAAGAGATGTAAAACCGGAATAATCCTAGATTCGGCAGTTGACATAGATACAGAAGTGCCTGTGAGCAAAATGTTTGTGCGTCTGTGCAATGCTCAACTGCCGAATCTAGGGTAATACCTATTCGCTTACACACGGCCAAACTTTCTATTAATCTCATGGAAAGAAGCGAATACAAGAGTCGGACGCCCATGCGGACAAGTATACGGCATCTGCGTTTTTGCCAAATCAACCACCAATCGCTCAATCTCCTCTAACGATAGATGATCTTTTGCCTTTACCGATGCTTTACACGCCGACTGTGCAATAGCCTCTTCCCGCCAACGTCCGGTACCGCCTCGTCCACCAGCACGTTCTAAACCATGTGCAATTTCAATCAATAATGCTTTTGGATCAGCCCCAGAAAAATATGCAGGCAACGCATCAACCACAAATGAATCACCACCAAACTCAGAAATACCAAATCCCATATCTCTAAATAATTCAGACTGTTGCCGTACTCTTAATGCATCACGTGCATCCAAATCAACAGTTACTGGTAACAATAAAGTCTGGCTTTCTATCTTCCGATTATTAACATCATTCATAAATTTTTCAAACATGACCCGTTCGTGTGCTGCATGCGGGTCCATCGTAACCATACCTGAATCGGTTTCCATAATAACATATAAACCGCCAATCTGCCCCAACACCCTGCACCAGCCCCAAGGAGCCTGTGGTTCCTGCAACCCCGTTGCCGCAAGATTATCAGATGATGCAGCAACAGCAGCATCAAATTCATCATTCTTAACCGTAGAGACAGTATCAGTATCAGAAATCTTTGCCGCAAACAAACTATCCTGAAATAGTTCATTGGATAGTCGCCGAGGATATTTAAAAGCACGTTGCGGTGGCAAATCATCAATTTTAAGATATTTTTCTTCAGGAGTAATTTCTGCCCCCTCTTCAAAAGCCACCTCTGATTCTGTTTGGTTAGTAATTATATCATTATTCAATGCACTAAGGGCATTACTAATTCCACGAATAACCACATCCCGAACATCAGAAGGGCGACGAAAACGTACTTCTCGTTTAGTCGGATGCACATTCACATCAACTTGTAGCGGATCAACCTCTAAAAACAGAAATACAGATGGATGCCTCCCTTTTGGTAATAAGGTATGGTATCCTTCTCGTACACCATATCCAATTACTGCCGCACTAGTAGCACGACCATTAACAAATACATACTGCTCATTACGATCAGAACGACTCAAAGAAGGTAACCCCACATACCCATGAATGGCAACATCACCAATATGATAATCAACACGTTTGATACTTTTCATCCGATCAACACCAAACAGCTCACAAATACGATCTTCAATACCTGCATTTCCTGGCAAGCGATATATCTCACGCCCATCAACCGTAAAACTCATTCCTACTTCAGGATGAGCCAAGGCATGCGTAATAAACCCTGAACGAAGATGAGCCAATTCAGTTTGCTGTGAACGCATAAATTTTCTACGTGCAGGAACATTAAAAAACAGATCTCGTATCTCTATTTTTGTGCCGACTGGACATCCAGCATCGCGCACATCATAAAGTTTACCACCAGAAATACAGACCTCCGTACCACTATTTTCCCCAACAACACACGTTTCCATACGAAAACGCGAAACTGATGCAATAGCAGCAAGAGCTTCACCGCGAAAACCAAGGCTATTAATCTTTTCAATATCATCGACATCTTTGATTTTGCTTGTGGCGTGCCGTTCAATTGCAAGCAAAGCATCATCACGATTCATACCTCTGCCATTATCAGTTATTGCCACAAGCTTTCTCCCACCAACGGCAATATCAACATCAACCTGCGTAGCCCCTGCATCAAAAGAATTTTCAACAAGCTCCTTCAAAACCGATGCCGGACGTTCAACAACCTCACCAGCAGCTATTTTATTGATCACATGATCTGAAAGCAGGCGAACATGTGGCATAATTAAATCTCTTTTTTCTGTAGTCACAATTTTTCTCTTTATTTGAATCAGCCAACATAGTACAAGTCCTACCACAACAGTGCAAGCATTCTCCCAGCAGTTCTTTGAGTACTAAATTTGAATTTCAAACATCGTACGGAAGTCCGTTATAATCGGACGCGCTCGCGCCACTGTAATCAGATAAAGACCTGTAAGTCAGGAGACGAGGTGTTTTGAACTCATATTTTCTTTCGTGCAAAAATAAAAAATGGGAATACAAGAAATATGTAGCCTCATTCTCCTCCAACAAACAATTCACCTGTTGCTTCGCTCGAACACTACAACCTAACCAACAACACACCAGACCAAGAAGCCATGAAGGATTATGACCATGACGGTATGGATGCTTGGGAAATCTTCCCGAGAGCAAAAAAGACACATACAGAGAAGTACCAAAAAACGTACATCTATTTACTCAATGCTTGTTTAATAATATCCTCGACGCTAAGTTCAACGCCAATAGATTTTGCAATAACGTCTGATGCTTTTTTGTGAGCAACTTCCTGTTTATATCCAAGTGCAACCAGTGCCATAATAGAATCACGTAATTTACTATCAACAACTCCATCAGCTCCTGCTACGGCCTCCAAGGCTTCACCGGCACTTATTTTATGGCGTAATTCAACGGCAATTCGTTCAGCCATCTTTTTACCAACACCAGAAATAGAACTGATACGCTTTACATCACCATCAACAATAGCAACTTTCAACTCGCGCACACTAAGTCCACTTAAAGCACTAAGAGCAAGTTTGGGACCAATTCCACTGATAGAAAGCAGAAGCGTAAACATTTTTCGCTCCGACTCCGACATAAACCCAAATAAAACATGTTGATCTTCACGAATATGATCATATATAAGTATCCGGCAACGAGTACCAGTTTTTCCTAAACGATCATAGCTACTTAGCGGGATAAGAACTTCATACCCCACACCTCCAACATTAAGCAACAACCGTGTGGGCTGTTTATCATCAATTTCACCATCCAAAAATGCTATCATATTTAAAGTTATCAGTTACTAGTTTTCAGTTATCAGTTCTCAGCCTTTTCACTATTCACTATTAGTTGTTCACTACTTTTATATCTCTTTAGGTCCCAATGCAGGATGCCCACTCATGTTATGTAAGTGGCATATTGCAATTGCCAAAGCATCTGCCGCATCTTCCGGTGGCTCATCCTGCAATGCTAATTGCGACATCACCATCTTACAAACCTGATCTTTAGTTGCAGTACCAAATCCCAAAACAGCCTGTTTAACACGTCTTGGTGCATACTCAAAAACCGGCAAGTTACTTGATGAACAAGCCGCAATAACCGAGCCGCGTGCCTCACCAAGTATAACTGCTGTTTTAATATTTTTCTGAAAAAATATCCCTTCAACAGCTACCGCATCAGGTTCGCAAGCATCAATAATATCCAGCACACCATCATGTAGATTTCTCAAACATTCAGACAGTAATTTAGTTCTAGCAGTCTTCAAAACACGATAATCAACAGCAGTTAATTTATTGCCTACAACTTCAACTACAGCAACTCCGGTAGATCTAAGAGATGTATCAATCCCCAATACCCGAAACACACCAGCTTTTTTATCAGTCATCTAACTAAACATCCTGATTTCTAAAGATTATGACTATCATGCCATTTTAACGAATAGGCTTTAACAACTATTCACTATTAGTTATTCACCCTCTTC
>CAMZLY010000059.1 GCA_947311825.1 uncultured bacterium | reverse complement strand
TATGTTCATTTTTTTATGTGCAAGTCTAATCTAATTTCTCGTACATCAACCCCGTTGCCGTTAACCTTCAATTCAATGTTATTTTCTTTTCCGAATTCAAGATATTTTGTTCTCTCGCAGGTAGTCGCGCCACGATTTCCGCGCGACGGAAGAGTAATCCGAATGCACTTCGTACCAAGCATCGTGTTCGATTTCTCCTGCCGGATACATCCACCCCATAACCATTGGATTGTCGTTGAATAGGCGCATTTTTTTCATGGTATTGACGGTCATATAGTGGTAGTAGTCAGAGTACCAGCTCATATGCGGTTTGGATTTCCATTCGGCTCTTGAACCGTGCCATCCGCACATCATAAACTTAGCCGGTTGATCTACGAATTCCGGGAATCGCCTGGCGGTCCAGTCGCAAGTTCCGCAATCGCCGTAAACCCTGAAGGAGACAGGTAAACCTTTATCGTTAGCCGCTTTGGTCATCCAATCACTACCGGTGTTTTTGATTATACCATCGCTGTTGTCCAATTCCGTCGGATCGAGCCATGGTTCGAAACGAATTTTGTGTTTGACCAAAAAATCCAGATCCTTCATCGGATCCTTTCGTTTGCCTTTAGGTTCGCATTTGTTCATCCAGCCATGGAGGTTGGTAAAGTCGCCGAGCCCGTACATCCCCCAGCCGTAACGGTCGAACCGATCAAGAAATGTTGGATAGGAACTTTTTATTACTGCACCTGTCGCCAATTCTCTTTTTTCATTCAGAAAGGTGGAGATCGGTTCAAGGGCATCCGAGGAAATGATTCGAGCAGTCGCACCATCCGTACAAACAACAAATATTAATCCGGCGGAAGTTTTTTTCGCAGGAATTGTCCCTCCATTCAATGCCAGTTCAACCCTTGACACGCCCTCGGAAAGTCCCAGATCAGCGAGAAATTTACCAGCCAGTGTTGATGCTTTACTATTATTTTCACAGTAAAACTCAGTCACCCGGATCTTGGCACCGGATTTATTTACATATACTCTGTTTTTCTCGCTTACTGTACCAAAGGCACGCAAATTTGCCGAATCCGGCACATTATATTTATACTGTAAATTCCACGCATCATCAGCCTTTAGATTTATGCAACCAGACAAAAACACAATCATTAAACAGATACTAAAATAATTAATTTTCATTATTTTACTGAAATTACAGTTCCCTTCGGAAGTGGTGGCAGTCCGACAACAAACTGACTGTTAATATCTGTAAGCGATGTTGTTGTGATTATATGACGGACGGTATCAATTGAACCTGTTACATCATCCCAATCATTGCCGTTGCGTCGTAAAATAAGTAATTCAGACTCCGGTATTCCCAGTGAAGGAACCAACGAATCATCATAACGGAAACTGAGTGTCGCCGAATTAAGTTGTGTTGGATTATCAAAGCTAAATTCCCATGTACCTATGGTGCGTATATCCGGTGCCACATCATCTCTATCAGATGCCAATAATGCAACATGAAGAATAGACCCACCCGACTTCATATTAATATCTACCACCGCACTATTGATCACATTCGTTGTTTTGTAATCATTGCTTTCGCCATAATAATATGTGTAAGTAACAACATTGTGTGCTTTATATACGAGACGACCATGGTTTTGAGCATATACACCACCGGCTTGACCTGCCGCATTTGTATAAACTGACCAAGTACCATCCATATTTGAAAAATCCAAATCACGATCAACGCCATAACCGTCAGCAATAATCGAGCCGTTCGGATAAAACAATAAACGCTGTGTCAGACCAATAACACCCCATCCGCGAAAGATTCCCTTCGCCTCACTATTTGTTCGTGTGCTACCAACGACTAATCGTTTGGCACCATTTGTCTCGACAAAAGTACCGGCACTATTAGCATCACCAAAAAGAAAAGTTCCGCTTCCCATATCACATACAGATGGATTATTATTTGCAACAATAAGCTCCCCACCTACACATTCATAAGTTCCTGTGGATGTAGCATTATCTGCCATGCTAAAGTGTGTGGCATAAAGAGAGCCACCACTCTGTTTAAGATATCCGTAACCACTGGTACCAATAAACACATATACCGACGCAGTACCGCCACTTAATTCATAGCGTCCGTTTGAACCGGAGGATGAGCCAATTCGCATAAATGCAGAACCATTAGTTACCGCTGTTGTCCCGGCTGTTTGATAGAAACGCCCCGTGCCGGCATCTCCAATATACATTGAATTAGTTACGGTTAAAGAACCGCCATTCATTGTATATTCGCCATATCCAGCAACTCCTATTCGTTGATCCTTACAAACTATATCTCCACCGGACTGCACAAAAGTTCCATAACCATTACGACCAACAGAAAAATTATCTCCGACAGTAAGAGTTCCTGATGCCATTTCCAGATGTCCGGTAGTACTTGTGCTTGATCCTACATATAACCTCAAACAACTAACATCGGAATTAATATGCAATGTTCCGCCATTCTGTATACGCACCTCATCAGCGGAGCCGGGCACTTGTGCCGGATTCCAAGATGCAGAATTTGTCCAGTTGCCATCAGCAACATTTAAGTAAATTGTTGTGGCCTCCAATGCTGCTCCCGAAAAACAGATAGCAATTATTGCAATTGTACCCACAACGATGCTTCTACAACTCCTTTTACACGACTTCATCATAACTCATCTCCTTTTTATTTCTCCGACGGAAAGCCCGGCGGCACTATAATTTTGCTTATTTTATTACAAGGTTCCTTGATAATTTCTGCAATCTTATCTGCTATTAACTTTTCATTTAATGAAATACTGCTGAATTCATAAGCTTTTGACCATGGCGTATTACCAATTCCCAACAACTCCAAATCTTCAGGAATACGTAACCCAATCGATTCCGCAGCTTTGCAAATACCGACTAAACGAAAATCTGTTCCTACCACTGTCGTCGGTCGATTGGGTTTAGAAAGCCACTTAGCCGCCTTCTTAATATTTTCCGGTGTTAACGGATCGGCGTCGCCCGTTTTGCTGGGTATGTTGTATAAAATTGTAAGCCCGCCTTTTTTGTTCAGCCGAGTGCGCATCTCTCTCCCCAAAGCAATAATCATCGGAGTATGCCCTACGGTACGCTTACGATATGAAAACGGATCTTTCTCGTTAATATGACGCTGATGTGTTACAAGACCAACTCTCGTATGCCCACGGGAAATAGCCCATTGCGAAGCTAACTCAGCCTGCATGGCAATATCCGAACCTACATAATGCCACTGTGGCATTAACGACGATTCACCAAACAGTCTGACAATTTTTGTCCCGGCACTTTCAAGTCTATCTAAAATAGAGTACAATCTGGCATCAACAAAATGTGCAACAACCGCACTCGGAGGATTCTTTGACCAGCTGTTAACTGACCGCAAAACACTTTCAGGAACAATACCGGGGGTTATTTTATCTCTCGAATATTTAACACAATTATAACCGTCATCCTGAATGTTACCAATTAATGATTCCGTAATATTTCGATAAATATGACCATAAGTA
>CAMZLY010000058.1 GCA_947311825.1 uncultured bacterium | reverse complement strand
TTCTTACATTTTCTTGACATATTATAACGCTAAAGCAAGAACCGTACCTTAAATATTCAACATTTTCAAACTGGCTGAATAGATACATTTTCACGCCGGCGGTGACAGCTAAAGACGCCCTTCCGCTAAAGACGCCCTTCCGCTAAAGTCGCCCTTCCGCTTTTCTTGCGGCATAGACTATGTAGAAGATGCCGCCGATTAGGCTTATTGTTAATATTGCAACATAACATAGAAGAGAGAATGTAACTGCCGTTGCAGCAGAGACTCCAACTGCACCCATCAAGAAGATTGCGGCTGATTCTCTGGTTCCTAGTCCGCTGGGGGTAATCGGAATTGATGCGACGGTGTTCATAAGTATTACCACGGTTAGTATCTCTATAAAATTATTGGATATACCAAGAGCCATGGCAATATAATATCCCCATACAGCCAAGCTGAGGTGGTTTAGGAGTGAAAGAAGGAGGACTTTTGGCATAATCCCTGGCTTGTTGAAGCAAAGATGCATTGCATTGTAAACTTTGCTAATAACTTTGCCAAACGATGTTGATTCTTCTAGTTTTCTAAATAGGCTCCATTTTTCAAATAGATTGTGCTTAAATATTATAAGTAAACCTATAGTTACAGTGATTAATAGTGCTGCATTAAAAACTATCACCATTTTTGTTTCTGGTGTGGATAAAAAGAATTTAATACGAAGAGTAGTAAGAATGGTTAGTAGTATTATCAAGGCAATTATGCCTACTATGCGATCTACGATAACTGTTGCTACAACTTCAGCACGTTTGTGTTTAGCTTCGGTAGAGACATAATAGGCTTTTATGACATCACCACCAGTTGAACCGAGCATGAATGCACTGAAGAATTGTCCGATCATGTAAAGTGAGAATTGTGTATTAAATTTTATATTAACATCTTGAGCCTCCAAAAGGCAGCCCCAGCGAATAGTACAGAAGAACGCGGAGAAGAATAGACCTATAAATGTGATTATCAGATATGGCCAGTTGCCAATAGCTGTGTTAATGGCTTCAAGTAGTTTTGTTATCTGTCCGCTTTGGTTTAATTTAACGAATATTATTGTAAGAATAAGTATGGCAATTATAATTTGTATTAAGGAAAAAAACTTTTTTTTCATGTTTAAGTAATCCTTATTGATGTAGCTGACGTGTTGTGGGCAGTAGGCGGAACGGTGCAGATCACCGTTTTACGGGGAGTGGATCGGTCATCTGGGTCGATGCAGAGCATCGTTTTACGGGGTTGCAATCATATCGCTTAGGGTTTGGGTTCTTGTATATTTCGGTTGCCAGCCAGTGTGATTTTTTAGTTTGTTGGTGTCTAATACCGGCGAATGGTCTTTGGGTCTAAATTTAGTGGGGTCGATTTCTATTTTTGGGTTGATATTTGTAAGTTTGCATATTTCTGATAAAACCTCACCGATAGATACAGTGTCGCATGATGCAATGTTATATGCGTGGCCAGGTGTTCCTTTTTCTATTATAAGTCTATATGCTTGAACGACATCGCGTACATCAGTGAAGTCGCGAACACTTTCTAGGTTACCGACTCGTAGCAGTGGCTCTAAATTACCTGTTGCAATCTCTTTTGCTTGCTGTATAAAGCTTGGAATAACAAAGTTTGGTGATTGTCCGGGGCCTGAGTGATTATTTGGGCGTGCTGTCATTACCGGTAATCTTTTGTTTTCTGTAAAACCGAGTGCCGCAGCATCAGCCGCAGCCTTGGTTATGGCGTATAGGGTTACAGGGTGGAGAGGTGTGTCTTCGGTAACTGTTATATCTGGCGGTGGTGTTCCATAAACATGACCGGTGGATATTGCCAGGGTTTTACATGATGGGCATGTTTTGCTGAGTACATTTAGTATATTTAGAGTACCTAGTATGTTGATGGAAAGCATTATTTCCGGATGGGTGTCTGCTACAGGAACAAAGGCGATGCCTGCAAGATGGATGCAGGCTTCGGGCTTTGTTTCTGTTACAATTTTGGTTAGTTCATCTGGATTGAGTATGTCACATTCGTGCCAAGTTACACCTTGTTGCTCTGCTCCCTTTTTGAGATCAACAGCAATAGGTTGATGCGAGTGTGTTGTTAATTCTTGCAGGAGATGTTTGCCGGCAAATCCTGCGGCACCTGTAACGAGAATACGCATATAGTTATTTGTCCTGAATCTCTTTTTCTACAAGTTTCATATCGGAATCAACCATCATTTTTGTAAGTTGCTCGAAGTTAACCTTTGGTTCCCACTTGAGTTCTGTTTTAGCTTTTGTACAGTCACCAAGAAGTTTTTCTACTTCAGCTGGTCGATAGAGAGCTTTATCTATCTCTACATGTTTTTCCCAGTCTAGACCTACATGGTCAAATGCCACTTGCAGTAGTGTGCGAACGGAGTTTTCTTCGCCTGTGGAAATAACGAAGTCGTCAGGTTTGTCTTGTTGTAGCATCAACCACATGGCTTCAACGTAGTCTCCGGCGAATCCCCAGTCGCGGCATGAGTCAATGTTGCCCATATAAAGTTTATCCATAAGTCCTAGTTTGATACGAGCGACACTGTCAGTAACTTTGCGGGTTACAAATTCTTTTCCACGGCGTGGGCTTTCGTGATTAAAGAGAATACCTGATGACGCGAAGATATCATAGCTTTCACGGTAGTTTACTGTTATATAATGACCGTAAACTTTTGATACGCCATAGGGGCTTCGTGGGTAGAATGGGGTTGTTTCTCGTTGTGGTACTTCTTGTACTTTACCGAACATTTCGCTACTTGATGCTTGGTAGAATTTTGCTTTTGGGCAGATACGTTTCATTGCTTCTAGCATACGGACTACGCCTAATGCGGTGAATTCACCAGTTAAAACAGGGTGTGACCATGATGTTGGCACAAAGGACATAGCAGCTAGATTATATATTTCGTCGGGCTTAACTTCTTCCATTATTTCCATTAGAGAAAGTTCATCAAGCAGGTCTCCTTGGATAAGTGTGATTTTATTTTTTATGTGGGATATGCGTTCATAAGTTTCTGTACTGGAACGACGAACCATGCCGGTTACTTTATACCCTTTTTCTAGCAGAAGGTCTGCAAGGTATGAGCCGTCCTGTCCGGTGATGCCTGTGATAAGTGCTTTTTTCATTTTTTATAGTTCCTTTATTTATTAATTATTTGATGAATAAATAGCTTTTTCAATAATGTTTTTTCCTGTCAAAACTGCTTCTGCCGGTGTCCCCGGTGCAGGTTCCATTACTAGTACTGTATCATTTTTTATAAAAGGTGCAAGCAGTGAGAAGTCTAAATTGCCAAAAGGTGGCATTATGTGATCCATTGCCGGTGGTTTTACGTCATGAAGATGCATTCCTGCCATGTAGCTGTTTAGTTTTTCTATCCAGTGGTTTTGATTTATAAAGCCGAGATTTTGCCTGATTCTACCATGCCCTACATCGTTCCAATGTCTTATGTATGGTGAGTCAAAGTGTTTTAAAAGTATTTCCAATTCTTGTTCGGTAGGGATAGATTCCCATGATGGAAGATTTTCTATGCCTAGAGCTACGCCGTATTCTTCCAGTAAAGGGATCATTTTTTCGAGAGAGCGATATAGGTTATCAAGATATTTTTGTGCAGGTTTTTCACGCCTGATCATGAGTTTTGTTTTTTGCTTTTCAAATTTAGTGGTTGTTTGTTTGCCGTCTTCACTGAGTTGAATAAGTTTTCTGGTTGAAGGTTTTGTTCTGATATTACCACAATGGATGACTACATTTTTTGCACCGACGCTTGCTGCAAACTCCACTGTTTTTAACGTGAGTTGTATGGCGTTTTCCCGTTCCATGTGTGAAAGGCTTGCTAGCTCAAATAGTTCAGGATGGCCGCGAGATGCACCGATAGGGACGGGGCAAAAGTTATGGACACTATTTACCTGTGTGGCTTTTTGTGCTACCATTTTTCTGATGCCTTCTATGAGGTCTACTGTTAGGTCGTAGCCTAATTCGAGGCTATTAAAGCCCAGCTCAAGTGTTTCTTCTACCAATGCTTCGCCAGAAGAATGCTTATAGGCGTTCCAATGTGTGGATACAGCTAATGGTATCATCTTAGTTTGTTCCGATTTAAAAAAGAAGCTCTCTGGCTTGCATGCACAGAGAGCTTTGTTTTATATTAACATATTTATTTGTTATATTTAGCGTCGCTGATAACTCTGGCACGAGCACGTGCAGATTTCTTGCGTTTTCTTTCACTAGGCTTTTCGTAGTAACGATTAGCTCTCAGTTCCTTCATTATGCCTTCTTTGTCCATAACCTTTTTTAGACGCTTAAGTGCACGTTCGACAGCTTCGCCGCGTTTCAATTTTATTTGAATCATAGGTGTAAAATCACCTTCCCTTCTATACTTGAGCCTTGTGTAAAAGTATAAATCTGGCTCATCAGTGAATTGAGCGGGGAAAGATAGGTAAATTGGCACTTTATGTCAACATATTTTAAAAAAACTTTTTTGTTTCTTGTTAAATTTACGATAGTTGAGTATATACTGTTCATTTGTTTTATGGTTTTAACGATTTGAGGAAATAATGGATAAAAATACAACAGTGGTAAATATTCTTACTGGCTGGATTAGATCAGTTTTTGCAGATACTTTTAATGATAGCGGGATTGATTTTAGCAATATTAATGTGGCAATGGTCGGAACACATGGGTTCGGCGATTATCAATGTAATGAGGCGATGCCGTTGGCTAAAAAGCTTGGTAAGTCACCTAGAGATATTGCTCAGGCGGTTGTTGATGATTTGGAGTTGCCAGAGTTTATAGAGAAGCTTGAGGTTGCCGGTCCCGGATTTATTAATATTTATATTAAAGATGAGTGGCTTGTTTCGTATTTAGAAAGGATGAGTGCGGATTCATTTTGTGCTGTTTCTGAAGTAGGGATCGGTCGTACCATAGTTGTTGACTATTCAAGCCCGAATGTGGCTAAACCGATGCATATTGGGCATATACGCTCTACTATTATAGGAAATACAATTGATCGTGTGTATCGAGCTTTAGGATATAATGTGATTGCTGATAATCATATTGGCGATTGGGGGACACAGTTTGGTATTATTATGATGGGTTATCGTAATTTTGTTGATAAAGAGGCTTTAGAAGATGATCCGGTTGCTGAATTGGAACGTGTATATATAAAGAGTTATGAGAAAAGCCGTGAAGATGATAATTGGTTGACGCAGTGTCGGCAGGAGCTGGTTAAATTGCAACAGGGTGATGAAGAAAATATTGCTCTTTGGAAAAAGTTTATTGATTTAAGTATGGGGGAGTTTGAGCATATTTACTCGCGTTTAGACGTTAAATTTGACTATGTCCGCGGTGAGAGCTTTTATAATGACAAATTACAACCTACACTTGATGCTTTAATTGAAAAAGGATTGGCTGTTGAGAGTGACGGTGCATTAGTTGTTTTTCTGGAAGAGGAAAAATTGCCGGTATGTATTGTTAGGAAAAGCGATGGTGGGTTTAACTATGCAACAACTGATATAGCAACAGTGATTAGTCGTCAAGAAGAGTTTAATCCTGATACTATTATTTATGTTACCGACGAGCGGCAGCAGACGCATTTTAAGCAGTTTTTTACTATATGTCGTAAACTAGGTTATGATGTGGATTTGAAACATGTTTGGTTTGGGCTAATGAGGTTACCTAGCGGTGTATTTTCTACTCGTGAAGGAAATGTTATTAAATTGGAGCGGTTATTAGATGAAGCTGAGAGTCGTGCATTTGATATCGTTTCTAGGTCAAGTTCTGAACTTTCGGAAGATGTTCAGAAAGATATTGCTAGGGCAGTGGGGATTGGTGCTGTTAAATATGCTGATTTAAGTCAGAATCCGCAATCGGCAGTTACTTTTACTTGGGAAAAAGCTTTGGCACTAGATGGGAATTCAGGGCCATACCTGCAATATGCTTATGCTCGTATTGCCAGCGTATCTGATAAGTATCGGGAGCGTTTTAGTGATATTGATTTTAATTCTTATCCGTTATTATTTTCCGAAGATATTGAACGAAAATTGGCAATAAAAGTTGCTCGTTTTGGTGAAACAGTGATGCGTGCAGCATTTTCATATAAGCCTAGTGTAATAGCTGATTATTTGTACGACTTGGCACAGGCATACAGTACTTTTTATCAGACAGTACCATTTTTGAAGGCGGAAGAAGGTGTTCGAGAGAGTCGTATAAGATTGTGTGGGATGGTTGCGTCAGTTTTGCGTAGCGGCTTGCAGTTATTGGGCATTGAAACTCCTGATAGGATATGAGAAAATGGTAAAGTAAAATAACGGTCAGGGGTAAAATTGTTATACCTTTGTTTGTCTGTTTTACGCCATTTACAGTTATTTTTTTTATACATAATTCATTTTCTTGACATTCTTGGCGTTTTTGGTGAGAGTAGCTACATATTCTTGTGTTTTAATATTTTCTTACTTATTGTAATAACCTCGGAAGGAATAGTTGTATGAAAAAAAGTCTCATTATTGGATTGGTTGTTTTTGGTGTTATCGGTTTGTCAAATTTACAGGCTGCAACACTGCCGGGTTCTATCGGCGATGATTTTCTCGCTGTTGGTAGTGCTGATCGTTTTTCGGTGGGAGTTAATTATGAAAATATACAGCGTTATGTGAATCCTGATGTAGGAGAGAATTTTCGTCTTGATGCAAATTCTATAAGTATATTTCTGGGATATGATGTTATTAATTGGCTAACAGTATTTGGTACTCTTGGTCAGTCGGAAAATAGTAGTGACTTTTTGTTGGGACAGTCAGACGATAGACAATTTAAATGGTCAATTGGTGCAAATGCAAATTTATATAAATGGTATATACAAGAGCCTAAGGGTATGGCAGGTGATAGAGTAACCATTCGGGCGTTTGCAGAGTTTGCCAGTTATGAGGCGGATACTGGTGTTGGCAATATGGATTGGAGTGATGTGTTTATTGCAATTCCTATAGCTTATGAACGATTTGAGCGCAATGACAGAATTGATGATGACAGTGAGTTGTTCAGAATTTCACTTTATGCTGGTCCAGCTATTAGCTTTGTAAATGGTTCATTTGATACTGGTGCCGGTGATATTGATTTTAAAGGAAAAGAAAGTTTTGGTGCTGTGGCTGGGCTTGACCTTTATTTTACTCGTAGTATTTCCATCGGTGGACAGGCCATGTTTTTTGATATAACAGAGAGTGATATATCAGCAAGAGCAAGTCTTCGTTATCATTTCTAAGATAGTCCGAAGATTTACAAGGTTTATCCGCAGATTACGCAGATTTCCGCAGATTTATAAGGTTTATCCGCAGATTACGCAGATTTCCGCAGATTGTAAATGTTTTGCTAGGTACGTTTGTGTAAAGTGGTGCGAACTTAGAATTATTGTTTATCATGGAAATGTTACTTAATTTCTTTCAGGTTGCCGGGGTGGGGGTTGTCTATTTTTTGATAGTGCTGTTGTGTCTGGTTGCGTTGGTTTTATCTTGTGTTTCCATATCCGGTACTTGGCTGATCTTAATTGCGACTATTATTGCAGCTATACTGCAAAGTTTTTCTTTTCCAGATTGGGGAACAATTATTGTCTTTTTGGTTATTTCTGGACTTGTTGAGTTTGCTGAAGCTATGGCAGGAGCATGGGGGGTTACTAAGCGAGGTGGCTCTGGCTTTGCTGGGTTCATGGCAATTGTAGGTGGGTTGCTTGGAATGGTTGCCGGTAGTTTTATTCTTGGTCCCATTATTGGTAGTTTGCTTGGTATGATGGCTGGTAGTTTTCTACTGGTGTTTTTGGTAGAACGTAAAAGGTTGGAATCTGCTCAGGCGGTAGATATAGCTTGGGGAGCCGTTATTGCACGGGTGCTAATTGTACTACTTAAGGTTATGGTAACGCTTGGTATGGTTATTTTTCTGTTGGGTGGACTTATTGTGACCCACTAAAAAGCACCCCATTTTTGCTTGCCTGGGATATAATAGGATGGACAGATGAATCTGAACATATTGGTGATCTTGTGAATATGTTTAAGTGTCTCTTGGGTTTCTGCTTGCTCCTGCTTGAGGTCATCCTTGAAAACTTCTTTGAAATATTCGGTTGTTGCATTATTTCGATCAGCATCAGTCTCGAATTGCTCACGGATTTGTCCTAGTTCACCGGGATCTAGCCAGAAACCACCACACTCTGGACATTCATCAACTTCAATTTCCATATTTGAGCTTACAAAATGTTTTAGCATTTTACGATTCTCGCATTTTGGGCACATTCTGGTTTGGCTATAATCAATGTTAATGTTGGGTGCTTTTTTAAGTTGTAGGAGGTGCTCACCGACAGATTCGTGTTTTTCATCCATTTTTTCCAGCTCATAGTTATCAAACCATATTCCTGCACAGCCATTTTTGCAAATATCAAGCTCAATACCTTCAATTGTTGTCGTTACTAACTGATCCCCACATGCAGGACATTGCATAGCGTATCTCCTTTTGTTTAAATTTTCCTTAGGCTTTTGTTTAATATCCCAAACTATACCAATTTATGCAAGGTTAAAGCTTAATTTTGACGGATTTCGTCGAAATTACCATTTATCTTGATATCTTATTATCTGCTAGGCTAGAGTGTGTTTATTATTTTGTTAAATTTAATGGGAAAAATGTATGAAAGTAGGATTTATTGGTGGCGGGAAAATGGGTGAAGCGATTATGAGTGATCTTATTAGCTCTGGTATGGTCGAAAAATCTGAACTTTATGTTGCGGAACCGGATAGTAAGAGGCGTGAGCAGTTTTTGGAGTCTTATGGGGTTAATGTGTTTGAAAAAGGCTTAGATTTAATGTCTAGTGTCGATGTTGTATTTCTAGCTATTAAGCCGCAGATTATGGATTCCGTACTTAAAGAAATATCGGAGTTTGTGCAGATGGATCAGATATTTGTCTCAATTGCTGCCGGAAAAAGTTTGGCGAATATTGAAGAGTGGTTACCTTCATCTAAAATTGTCAGGGTAATGCCTAATCTTGCGGCATCGGTATCTGAGAGTATGAATGTTTTTTGTGCTAGTTCAGCTTTTACTGCAACCGATAAGGCGTTGGTTGAGTCTTTACTAAAATGTTTCGGTAAAGTATTGGAATTGCCGGAAGACCAATTTGATGCAGTAACTGCTTTAAGCGGTTCCGGTCCGGCTTTTATGGCATATTTTTTGAAACTAATGATTGATGGTGCTGTCGCTCTTGGTTTGGGGGAGGCCGATGCCGCCTTGTTGGCTAAACAGACTATGCTTGGTACGGCCAAGGTATTGATGACTTCGAATATAGAAATTCCTGATTTTATAGAATCTGTATGTTCTAAAGGCGGTACGACAGAAGCTGGTATGGAAATTATGCGTAGCGAAAGTTTAGCCAAACCGATTGCTAGAGTTTTGCAGACTGCTGCGGCACGGAGTGCGGAGCTTAGGTCGTGACGGATTGTTAAAACAAGAAAAGTGAACATACCGCCTGACGGCGGCACTACGAACAAGGGGAAAGGTTTGTAGTTCGCCCGTCAGGGCGTATTGTGGTTTGAGTGAATGATTATGGATAAATATATAACAGCAACAATATCAGGGGCGGCAGTGCGGCATAATCTTGCATTGTTACGGGAACAGATTGGCAATAAAGTTAAATTGTATCCTGTGGTGAAGGCGGATTGTTATGGTCATGGCTTAGAGCTTTTGCTTGATGTGATAGCTGAGTTTGCTGATGGATTATGTGTGGCTAATCCTGCAATGGCGATGCGGCTCCGGAGATTGGGTTATAATGGGAGCATCCTTACATTTTTCTCAGCTTGTTCTTATATGGGTAATAAACAGAAATTGTTTATTGCAGAACTTATTTCTGCTGATATTACTCAGACTGTCGTAGATGTTCAAGAAGCTGATACAATTAATAAGGTGGCTCTTGAACTGGGGGTTGAGGCAAAAATACATTTAAAGATTGATACTGGTATGGGGCGTTCCGGGTGTTTGATTAGCGATGTTGTTGGAGTGATTGATGTTATAAATAAATCTAATGGTCTTGAACTTACGGGTGTTTATTCGCATTTTTCGTCTGCTGATGAGGTTGAGATTTCAGTTACAGAAAAACAATTATCGCTGTTTAAAGAAACGGTTGCAAAGAGTGATATTGGTAATGATATAATGCTACATATTGCTAACTCGGCGGCAACAATACGATTCCCTGCCGCCCATTTGGATATGGTTCGTCCCGGCTTGGCTGTTTATGGGTATCATACTTGTGTTGAATCGGAAAAACTGTTGCCTCTAAAACCATGCATGCGTGTTACTGCTCCGATAATTCAGATTAAAGATGTTTCGGCAGGTACTTCATGTGGTTATGGTTTGACGTTTACGTTTAATAAAGACAGCAGAATTGGGCGAATTCCGGTTGGCTATGGCGATGGATATCCTCGCCGTTTATCAAATAAAGCTATTGTTCGCATAAAAGGAAAAGATGCTCCGCTACGCGGAAGAGTTTCTATGGATCAACTTATTATTGACCTTACGGATATACCTGATGTTATAGTTGGTGATGAGGTGGAAATCATTTCAGATGATAGATTAAAATTGAATAGCGTAGAGAATCTTGCACGGTTAGCAGGTACGATTTCGTATGAGGTTACATGTTGCTTTGGTGGTAAACGGGTGGAGAGAGTGGTTGGTGATTGATTATCCTGACTTTTCAAAAGCGATGTAGTGTATCTGATGTTTTAATATGTAATGATTTATTTTGTTTCTCAAAACAGCCAGTATTATAAATATTTCTAATTATGGCCTTTAAGACATTTACAGCTACGCTATTTCCAAATTGTTTATAACTTTGAGTTAGAGATGGATTTATTTTAAAAGAATCAGGAAATCCTTGAACTCTTGCACACTCTCTTGGACTTAATCTTCTTATTTTATTATCAATATAATATAGTCCAGTTTTAGCTTCTGCTCCGCCACCATAGGCTGAAAGTGTTATCGCATGACCGTATGGACTATAAATTCTTTCGCCTTGTCCACCTTTATTTACATAACCGATTTGTATAGGTTTGTTTGGTAAATCAATCCCACCAAATAGATTTGTTTGCGGTTTAAATATTTTTGTGAATATTGTATCGGGTCTATTAATAATTTTTGCATTAGAGGGGGTTGTTTCAATAATATCTAAAAGGCTGGTTTTTTTGTTGGTATTATTAGGGAATTCAAAGTTGATTATTTCTAAATCATTTCTAAAACAAACGATGAATATTCGTTGCCGATTCTGCGGTAATCCGTAGTTGCTTGCATTTAATACTTTATAAAAAATATTGTAATTAAGTTTTTGTAATGTATGGATAACAGTTTTAAGAGTTTTTCCATTATCATGTTTTTCAAAATTACGAACATTCTCAAGTAATAATACTTTTGGCGTGTGATATTTGACAATTCGTGCAACATCGAAAAATAAGGTGCCTCTTGTATCGTTAAATCCATTTTGTTTTCCAGAGATGGAAAATGCCTGGCAAGGAAAACCACCACATAAAAGATCATGTCTGGGGATTTGCTGTGCCTTGATTTTTGTTATGTCGCCAGCAGGCATAATTCCGTAATTATCAAAATAAGTTTTGGCAGCTTCTTTGTCCCATTCAGATGCGAAGACGCATTTTCCGCCGAAAGAATTCATTGCTTGATGAAACCCACCTATGCCGGCAAATAAATCAATATATATAACTTGATTTAGCATTTAATCCTCAAATAAATCTAACGGGTTAATTTTAAACTGTAAACTTGTTGGGTCGGGAGTTCCACCTTTTCGTTGCATTGTGACACGACCAATTTTCAAACTGCCTCTTGGGCTAATAGTAACAGTACCTTGTCCATAAAAATTGCAAACAGTATTGATATCTTTTAAAATCCAATCAACAGAATCATTGTCACTTCTTGTTACAAGAAACCATTCTGCACTTAAGCCGCCTCTGCCTCTTAAAATATCAGAAATAATAAGTGATTTATTTTTCTGAAAAAAAATAATAATGTTATCTGCTTTATCGGTAGGCATTTCGTGAAAAAATAATCTTCTTTTATCGAGGCTCTTGCAAAACTATCTGCGGGCACTTTTTGATTTTATGCGGCATATTCTGCTTTTTCGCAATTTTACAGACCCTACGGGTATGCTCCAATTGTTCAAAAGGCAGAATTTGCTCGCCTAA
>CAMZLY010000057.1 GCA_947311825.1 uncultured bacterium | reverse complement strand
TTCGCAATTTTACAGACCCTACGGGTATGCTCCAATTGTTCAAAAGGCAGAATTTGCTCGCCTAAAACACGAAAAATTGCCTCGCACAGTAGTTTTGCAAGCACCTCATCTTTAATATTTTTAAAGGCTCTTTTTGATATGAAGTTTTCTGGGGGTATATCGCCAGTAAATAGTTTTAGCCATTTTGCTATATCATCATTAAATCCCCACATCTGTTGATATGTTGAGACTGGTCTTTTATCGACTTGATTGAACCCTGCTGATCTATTTGATTTTTTTAATGAAATATTTTCGACGTATAAAATATCATCAATAATGATTTCAACCCTCACTTGTATGTCGGCTTTTTTGAATTCTCAATGGGTTATACCCCATTATTTTTAACCAAGATTTTGCCTCAGTATCATTTTTGTAATTTGCAAATTTATCACAAATATCAGCTTCATTTATGAAACCACCTTTTGCTGTCATTGAACCAAGTTTTTGTTTATTCATCAGTTTCCATTGTTTTATATGTGAGTATCTGTAGATTTATGGTGAGAAAGTAGCAAATATGCTTATGAAAGTCGAGTTGTATATTTATTATAAGCATTATAAGCCGCTTATAAATATTATAATATTGTTTTGTGTTCTTGACGTTGGCGATGTGTGTGTGGCATGATTTGACGGAAATCAATCAATATAAATGTAAATTAAGGAAATATATGATGAATTTAATTTTTCTAGGACCTCCAGGGGCGGGTAAAGGTACTGTATCTCAACGTTTTATTGAGGATGTGAATATCCCGCAGATTTCTACCGGTGATCTTTTGCGCAGTGCTGTGAAAGCTGGTAGTGCCCTTGGTCTAGAGGCAAAGGGATATATGGATTCCGGGGAGTTAGTGCCTGATAATTTGGTGATTGGTCTTTTGCAGGAGAGAATTGCTAAAGATGATTGTCAGTCCGGTTTTATTCTGGATGGTTTTCCGCGTACTATTCCACAGGCTGAAGCTCTTGAAGCTGCTAATGTTAAGATTGATAAAGTTATAAACTTTGATTTGGAAGATGATGTGATTATTAAGCGTCTTTCAGGACGTCGTATTCATAAGGCTACGGGGAAAATATATAATGTCAATCCTGGTGGGATTCCTGCTGTGCCGGCGGATATGAATCCTGATGAATTGTTGCAGCGTGATGATGATAAGCCGGAAGCTATTGCTAATCGGCTGGTGGTTTATCGTAATCAGACAGAACCGCTAGTTGCTTTTTATGAAAAACGTGGTCTTTTGGCTACAGTGGATGCCAATAATGACCTACCGCCAATTATAATTGCATTGAATGATATATTGGGGTTGTAGGGATGTGTGGAATTGTTGGTTATATTGGCAAGCGTGATGTTGTTCCTATATTGTTAGACGGTTTGCGACGGCTTGAATATCGTGGCTATGATTCTTCTGGTATTTCAGCGTTGAATAAAAAGCAGATTACAACTATAAAAACGGTTGGTAAGGTTAAAAATCTTCAGCATGAGATCAATGATACGATTTCGTCAGACCAATTATCTGAGTTTACGGTTGGTATTGCACATACACGATGGGCTACGCATGGTGCACCTACCGAAGTAAATGCACATCCTCATCTTGATGATTCCGGTAAGTTTGCAGTTGTTCATAATGGTATTATAGAGAATTATGTGGCTATTCGTGAACAGCTTAATCAAAAGGGACATAGGTTTTTATCGGAAACTGATTCTGAAGTTATTGCGCATTTAATAGCAGAATGTTTTGATGGGGATTTGGCACAGGCGGTTGCTGCGGCGTTAAGTAAAGTGGAGGGCACTTTTGGAGTTGCCGTGATTGCTGTTGCTGAACCTTCGAAAATGGTTGTTTCTCGTCGTGGCAGTCCGATAGTTATTGGAGTTGGTGGTAGAGAAATGCTTGTTGCCAGCGATGTGTCTGCTTTAATCTCTTACACTAAAAATGTTATTTATTTGCATGATAATGATCTGGCGGTTGTTACTTGTGATGGTGTTGATTTACGTAGTATTAATAATGTTCCCGTTTCACGTGAAATAGCTAAAATTGATTGGGATATATCTGCTGCAGAAAAAGGTGGCTACGAGCATTTTATGTTGAAGGAAATATTTGAACAACCAGAATCTTTGGCAAATGCTATTCGTGGTCGCATGGATGAAAGTATTGGAACGGCAATTTTGTCTGGATTACGTTTTACGCCAAAAGAGATGATTGAAATTTCACGAGTAACGCTTGCTGCCTGTGGAACGAGTATGCATGCTGGTATGGTGGCTGAGTATTTTTTTGAGGATTTGGCTAATTTGCCGGCATCGGTTGAGCAGGCGGCAGAATTTAGATATCGAAATCCTATTATTGAACCCAATACTCTGGTTGTGGCTATAAGCCAGTCTGGTGAAACGGCTGATACTTTAGCGGCTGTGCGGGAAGCTAAACAAAAGGGTGCGGTCGTTACGGGATTATGTAATGTGGTAGGGGCAACAATTGCGAGGGAGACCGGGCGCGGTATTTATCTTCATGCTGGACCTGAGATTGGCGTTGCATCTACAAAGGCTTTTACTTCGCAGGTTGCGGTTATGTTGATGATGGCGTTGAAGCTTGGACGGTCAAGACGGCTTTCTGTTGAAGATGGTATTTCGCTTGTTCATGAGATTAATAAAATTCCTGAATTGATTCGAGCTACGTTAGCACATAGTGAGGAAATAAAGAGCATTGCTGAGAAATATGCGTCAGCGGAAAATTTCTTTTATATTGGTCGTGGTTATCTTTATCCGGTAGCTTTGGAAGGTGCTTTAAAGCTTAAGGAGATAAGTTATATCCATGCAGAGGGTTATCATGCGGCAGAACTTAAACATGGCCCGATAGCATTACTTGAAGAAGCAGTTCCTGTGGTGGCGTTGGCAAATGATATTGCCGGTAAGGAAAAAATTATTGGTAATATGCAAGAATGTTGTGCTAGGAAGTCGCCAGTAATTGCGGTGGCTACTGAGGGGGATGATTCTATTGATAATCATGCTAATGATGTTATTAGAGTTCCTGCATCGTCCAAGTTTACTACTCCGATAACTACTGCGGTTGCGTTACAGCTGTTTTCTTATTATGTGGCAAATAAGCGTGGGTGTGAGATTGATCAGCCTAGAAATTTGGCGAAGAGTGTAACTGTTGAATGATAATTGTTGAATTGCCGTTTATAGATTGAAATGAAGGTATGGTCTTTTACATCGCTGTGCTAGCTCCGGCTCCGTCGGAGATGTCGCCCTACCGTTTGCATCGCTGTGCTCGCTCCGGCTCCGTCTTTGTTTTGTATATTGCTGCGATTATGGTTAGATAGGGAATAACGAAACAGAGAAAGATGGCGGCTATGGCGGGGAATAGTCTGCCGGTTGGTCCTATTTTGTTTATTAGTGGATGGAATAAGAATATATTCATCCACCATCCTTGATAGAGTTTTTCTGGTAATCCCATCCAACCGAGTAGGCTGGGGATTATTGCGTATATTCCGGTTGTGTATGATGTTAGTAACCAGTGTTGAATTTTTTTTGTTAAAGGCTGTTTGTGGTGCCATGCTGTCATTATCACAGGAAAGGTTGCAATTGAGCCAGCTATCATGCCGATGGAGAAATGTATTGCTGAGTGTGCCATTTATTCTTTCTCCCTTATTTTTAGTTCTCGCCAGGCGGCGGCAATTAGTAAGATGCCGATTAATAATAAACCGACATGATAGAGTGAGGAGTCGGTTTCGATTTTGTCGATTGTGTAATGCCAAAAGAAAATATCGGATTTGGGGTTTGTTGACATACGCCAGTATAGGTCGTAAAGACCTAGGGCTCGTGGAATATCTGGAACTATTGCCCAGATGGCACCAAGTGCCATCCAGAAAGGTGCTAGTGTAAGCATTGGTAGGCTGGCTCGGCATTTTTTGGCTATATACCATAAGCATATAACTGCAAATGGTATTGATGCGCCTAATAGTATCTGGTTCATAATTACTCTTTCAGTAGCTACCTATCTCGGAGAGGTAGCATAATGTTTCTTCAGGGTGTTACCTCTCGGAGATAGGTAACTACCGGTAACATAATGTGCTTTGTTGTGTTACCTCTCGGAGATAGGTAACTACAAATCTGGTACATTTACCCAGAATCTTAACTCTTTTGCTCTGCTAAATGCAAGTTTTGCTTCTGGGATCATATTAAGTTGGTGTCTTATTTTTCCTAGTTGAAGCCATAGGATGTAATTTTCTGGGTCTAATTCGGTGGCTCTGGTTAAGCATTGTTCACCGAATCTTGAGGCTGTTTCGTTGCCGGATTGATTGCTGATGAGACCTAAGTAATACCAGGTTTGCCATGAGCTTGGTGCCCAGATTACGGTTTTCGCTAATGATTGTATGTCTAAGTATTGCATTCTTGCTGGGGCATCAAATTTGCGCATTGATTTTAGATGCCATGAAAGTGATAAGAGTATTGTTAATGCAAATATAACTGTCCATGATATATTTGTCTGTTGCCATATTCTTAAAGGTGTTTTGTTATGCTTCTTTTGTAGTGAAGATACGGCATCGGGTGCGTTTAGAAGCAGTCCTATAAATGAGGCGACGGTTATTCCATAAAGCGGGAGGTGTGGTGAAAAGTCGAAGCAGGAATGGGTGGCGGCAACGGCAATGGCACTACCTGCGACAGGAAGGAGAGTGTTGGTATATTCTGGTGTGCTACGGCTTTTGTTGCGGCTGATATATATGCTTAATGTTAGTATAATGCTTAGAAATATTAAAAGTCCAATTATGCCGGTGTCGGCAAAGAGTTGCAGGTATTCGTTTTCGGCATGAGTGGTGTATTCTCGTCGTGAGGTGGTTCTATGTTGAGGATAGACCATACGGTAAGCATCGGGACCGGCTCCGAGTAATGGGTATGTTTTCCAGATTGAGCCGCAAGTTTTCCATTCGTCAAGACGCTCATCAAAATTACCTTTTTCTAGTGGGGCACGTAATGCGGACATGCGTTGCTTGAATTGTGGAGGAGCTATAAATATTACTGCGGCCGCTAAGGCTATACCAAGAAATACCATGATGATGGCAGGAATCCATTTTTTATTTATAAGGTAGATTAATAGCAGTGCGATTAGCCCTGCACAATAGCCTAATACTGCGCCTCGAGATAGTGTTAGAGCCATTACGCCGGTCATTACGACAAAGGCCATTATGTTAATTACGGCAAGAAGTGGTCGTTTGTTTTTTGCGTTATGGAAGAATAGAGCAAGTGCGGGCGGGGATAGCATTGCTAGGTATCCGGCAAAATGGTTGCGGTTGACAAAGCATAATATGGGGCCCGGTAGGTTGTGTGGGATTTTATGAATCCACCAGATTGTGTCACCTTGTGGTTTGACTCTTAACGAAATATATCCGGCAACAGCTAAGGTTCCTCCGAGCAGGCAGAGGAAGGCGAGGAATATTTGTCGCTGTTTATCTGTGAGCCTGGATGTGAGGAGTAGGGTTGCAAAGAGTGCGATAAGCAGGATGGTGTTGCGCATGGTTCCTGCACGGTTACGGGTAATTGTGAATGTGGGGTGGCGAATGGATGTTGTTTGCCGGATAATTCCTTGTTTGGCTGCTTTTGTTAGTGCTTGTGCTGCAATCTTGTTTTGCTGAAAGCGTGTGATACCGGATAGACGTGTCAGTGCTGTTGGCATAGGTTGTAGCATAAGCATTAAAAATAGTAATGATGCAAGAAAACATAGTTCAATAAATTTGTACCGTTTTAATATATGGTTGGCTGCATCATGTTTATTTTTTGCTGTTTCAATGAGGTAGATTACGCATAATACTGCGGCAGCGATCCAAGTTGCCCAAGGGTAGGCTCCGCCCGCAAGGATTAGAAGAAAAATTATAGCTGAAGTTATTGTTATGAGTGCTATATTTTTCATTATTCACTCTCCTCTGTGTTATGTACGGTTATTGACAGTTCTTTAGTTGGGGTTTTCTGTGTTATTGGTTTGAAGATTTCTATGCCATTTTTTTTGTATATACTTACTGTTCCGTTTGGAGTTTTATTGGGCTGGTCAATCAGAAAAATATATCGGCGTGGGTTGTTGCCGTAGTAGGAGAGTGATAGACCGGATACTGTTATTATATGGCGGCTGTATGATGTCCATGCTGCTAATATTTGTGCGGGATTTCCTTTTATGCTGGGCGGACGTTGGATGTATGCTTTGACGGAACCGGTTTTAGTTATTTTAAAGCGAGGACATCCTGATACGTAGCCTTGGATTTTAGTACGCCATTTTTTGCTGGTAATTTGGAATGGTCCTGCCGGATCATATTGCTCTAGAAATAGAGCGGCTGTACGTATTCGGTGCGGGGTGGCAATTCTTGAGCGTTGTACAATAATAGCGAGAGCTCCGATGATAATCATGATGATGGTTGTTTTTTGAAGTATAATTTTTTTATCAGGAAGTTTTGTTATAAGCCAGATGAAGCCGTTGGTTGCCGCAAGGGTAATAAATATGAGTGCAATTAGTGCTCCGTACATTTCTCTTGCGCATGAGAATGGTAGTGAAACAAGAAGGGCGGGAAAGATGCGGCGGAGGCTTGGGGTGCCCAACCAATTTTTTGTGAGTAGTAAGCCGATGGCTGCCAGCGGTAATAGCCAGCCGAATCTGGTTATACTTGCATAAATAAAACCTATTATTAGACCGAGCGGTAATGGTGCTCCTTTGTTTGGTGATAGGGCTATCGTTGCTGTTACCGCCATTATAGTTAGTATGGGAACCAGCCAATGCCAGTTGCGGCGTGGGAGAAACATGCCTGGTAAAATTGATATAATAATCATTAGTATCGCAATTAGTCCTGCTTTGTGGCTTAGGGTAAGGAATAGGCCAAGTGATATTAATGCGGCAAGATTGCCGATAATAAATAAGGAATTGCGTGTTTTTGTTTTTTGAATTTCTGTTTTTGAAAGATTAATAAATGCCAGTAGAAATAGGGGGAAGATTGCTATGAATAGACCACGTCCGGTTGCCCAGTGGTTGTAGCGTATGAATACGGGAGAGAACCCGTAGAAGAAGGCGGCTATTAGCGAAGGGGCGACGGGGGCGGAAGGGCGGGAGGGCGGAAGGGCGGAAGGGCGATTCGAGGGTAGGGAGGTGGAAAAGCATTTTTTTGATAGGAGGAATGCTGAGGTGATGCCTAAGATTCCTGATATTAGTGACATGAAATAGAAACTCCATTCTACATTTAGGTTGCTTATTGTCATTATGGAGCCGAGAATAAGTGGCTGTGCTGATGGGTATGAACGTCCGGTTGTGAAGCCTAGTAATGATAAAGGGTGAAGCAGCCATGGAATTGATTGTTCTACTTTCATGCTTGTGGCAAGATCTAACCATTTGTATGTGTCGATACCAGTTAAGGCTGTAAATGGAATTATAATGATTGCGAATAGGCCTATGATCAAAATAAGTTTTTTGTCTGTGCTATCTGGTGTCGGAATAGCAGGGGTTTTTCTGAGTCGCATACTTGTGTAGGCCAATACGGATAGTAGTACATGGATTGTTGTTAATGAATAATTGTTTATTGGTCTATTTGATATATGCATTATTATAGGGATGAGTGTATTAAGTATAACTATCATCATACATGTAAAGGTAATGGTTGTGGCTAATTTAGCACGTGGAAACAGAAATCTTATTATGCAGTATGGTGCGATAACCAGTAGCAGAAGTACTGGAGCAAATGGTTTGTTTATTATGGCAATAAAATTCACAATATTTGAATTGTTACTGTTAGAGTGTGGGTTGTCAATATAAGAAATGAATAATGCACACATTGTAAGGTTTATTTGTTGACTTGTAAACGGAAACTATCTTAAAGTACTAAAAATAAGTAAATATCGTTGTTTTTATATGTAATATTGCTTCTGTAAATAGCAAAATGTTATTTTCAGATGTATTCTGATCATAAGTAGAGGGATTAAGAATGAAATTACAGCCGATAAATAAAATTAAGGATTACAAGGTAGAGGGAAATATGGATAGTTTAATTAATCATATTGTACAGTTACAGGAGCTAACTCTGATTAGAGATGAGCAGAAGGCTGCATCACATTCGGAACATCTTGAGCAATTGAATAAATCTATTGCTACAATGACTGCGGAGTTGCCGGAAGAGGAACAGGCTGCATATAAAAAGTTATTTAAAAAAGACCATATTGTTATTGTTCCGGTAACGGATGATAATTGTACTGGTTGCGGTATGAAGTTGCCTATTAGTCTAGTTCAGGTTGTTCGCCAAAAGAAGGGTGTCCAGCGTTGTCCTAATTGTGCTCGTATTTTGTATTCTGCAGTCGCTTCACCAAAACGGGTTGTTAAGCGTGCTAAACGCAGTGCACCGCGTAAGGTTGGTATTAATCGTTTTTCTTCATCTTCTTTGATGATCCCCGAGATTGAAGCGGATAATATGGATGATTGCATTAAAATTTTTGCTGAACTAATGGAAGCAGAGACGTTTGTAAGTGATGCTGATAAGCTTGCTGATTTGGCTATGGCACGGGAATCTGTGCTTAGTACTGTGGTTGATCATGGTATGGCGTTTCCGCATGTGCGTGGCATTGAGGGAGGGGCGTTGGCTTTTGCTATGGGGAAAAGTACAGCAGGATTATCATTGGGGGCCAAAAATCAGGGACTGACTCATATTATATTCTTTATTGTTATCCCTACGGCAGCTAGTGCCTTTTATTTGAAATTGCTTGCTGGATTGACTGAAACTTTTCGTGATCCGGAAGCTGTAGAGAAAATTATTGCTGAAACAACTCCAGCAGGAATGTGGAAGACTTTGGTTAAACTTACTCGTTCGACGATTAAATAGCAGATGAATACAGAAAGAAAAACTAAAATTAAAAAGCGTGGCCGAAAGCGTCGTGTAAGGACTTCAAAAAAGGTTCTTTTCTTCCTGCTTTCAATAGGTATTGCTGGTATATTTATTGGCATTATTCTTGCCGGTTTGGCTATTTTGCAGGAAAAATCTCAGTTGCTGGTTATGGGCTTAATATATATTGCCGTTTTTGTTGCGGTATTATTTATTAGAACTGCAATTATTAAGTACGACAGTGTCAGAAAGCGACGTTATGCAGCAGGACGGTAATCAAATTGTAAAAGCGTCATCTGGCTGGCCAAGGGCTTGTTATGGCGTTGATTTGTGTAGTACTGGGGCCGTTGTTGTGCTGGCTGAAAAAAAGCACGGCAGAGTTGTGTGGGATATGGCTCGGGTCAACAATACTGCTTTGGCTAAGGCTGTTGATGGTCAGACGGTAACAGCCGCTTGTGTATCTGCAAGAGATAGTCTTACTCGTCGCTTGGAAGCTCCATTTTCTTCGCACAATAAAGCAAAACGGGTTTTCCCCACTTTACTTGATATACAGCTCCCATTTTCAATTGAAGATTGTCAATATGAGTTTCTTGATTATCGTAAAACTGAAACGGGAACTTTAGAATCTTTATCTGTGGCAGCCACTAAGGATAATATTTATCGTAAGATATCAAGTGTAAAGGAAGTGGGGTTTGACCCTGAAATAATTGACATTGAGGGGCTAGCTGTATGGTCTCAGATATTGCATGAAACAGAGGTACAGGATACTCTTGCAGGCGAGCAAATAAGGGTCGTACTTATCCTTGATGGTGATTTATCATCTTTAACTATTGGGCGTGGAAAACATTTTCTTAATAGTTATGGCTTACGTAGGGATGATTATAAGCGTGTTCTTCGTCTAATAAAAGCTCACCAGACGAATAGTGATGATAGTGTTTTATGGTTTTTTGCAGGTCAAGGTGCGGATGACAAAAAGGTTGTTACCAACTGGAAATTAAAATTATCGGAACAGTCAGAGCAAAATATTAATATTGTGGATGAGCCTACTTCGTTTTTGGCACGAGCGCTGGCGATTCGGGCATTATCCACTGAATCATTAAAATGCAATTTACGTAGCGGTGATATGACCCATTCGCATATTGCTGGGCATAGCCTTGGGGTGCAGTTTAAGTATGCATTATTGTTGTTGATTACCGGATTATTGTTATGTGTTAGTAATCTGTTGGTGCAACATGATATAGCTGAGCGTAAAGCAGAGGTTAAATACAAATTTAAAGATATGGTTGATTTTTTGGCTGGATATCATGTCACAGCCATGGGGGCACAGGCGGTTGGTATTGTGAAGAATAGTATGGTAGCACGTAAAGCTGATCTCAAGCCATTTTTGCAGGCATTTGAGCCATCATTGCTGAATGTTGTTGCTAATATTATTGATGTCTCAAATAAAAATAATTTAAAGTGCGAGAGTCTTTCTTTGAGTTACAACAAAGTTTCTGTAACTGGAACATCTGCCGAATTTGATGCTAGCCAGGAGCTTGTTGCAATGTTAGTAAGAGCTGGCTATTTGGTTTCGAATAAACGCCTTAGTGCAACTGCTGATGAAAGAGTCCCTTTTTCGATCACTACGGAGCAACATTTATGAAAAAAATGAACAAACTGCGTCTGATATGGTTGATTGCACTGATACTATTTGTGGTAGGGTTATTGTTTTCGCTTCAAACATTACGGCAACTTAAAAATACTGATAAAAAGTTAAAAGAAAAAATATCAGATATAAGTTTGATGCAGGGATTTACAAGAGATTTATCGGTTTATATTAAGGCGAAAGAGGCTTACCAGAAAATTACGGGTGCAAGTCCTATACGATTTGAATCTCTTTTTGATGCATCTGGTTTAATTGCCAAAGAGAATGTCAGAGCTAGTGAGGTGCAGCTAGATGATGATTGGTTTGTTTTACGTAGGGAAGTTGTTATTGATGATGGTGAATTAGAGGCGGTAATAACTTTTATCAAAAAAGCAGAAGCACAGCATCCGCCATGGAAATTATCTAGCTGTGATATTAAGTCTTCGACGGTTGCTCCTGGGCATGGGCGTATGGTATTGCTGTTTGAGGCACTTGAGCAGCGTTGAGTTGCAATTGGTAGGAAAAATAAATTTAGAATGGAGAGGGTGTGATATGAGAAATTATAGTCCGCATAAAATGTTTATGGAAATGGCTGATAAGCATGTGCCGGAATTTTCATTTTCTGCTACAACAAAAGAACAGTTTGTAGCATGGAAAGAGAAGGCGTTGCCGGAAGTTTTGAAAACGCTGGGAAAGATTCCGAAGAAAGTGTCGGCAAATCCTGAGTTGATTGCGGAGTGGAATCACGATGGATTGCGTAAACAGCGGTGGAGTATTGATGTTGGTGAAAATATAGCGGCAATTTGTCAGGTTAATTATCCGGTTAATATTAAAGATGGTGAAAAATTACCTGCTATCCTCTGTTGGCACGGTCATGGTGATTTTGGCATGGAACCGGTTATGGGGAATGATTCTAGTGATGGCGTAAAAAATGATATTGCTGAGATGAATTATAATTATGGACATTGTATGGCAAAAGAGGGTTATGTTACATATGCAGTTGATTGGCTTGGTTGTGGCTGTAGTAAAGATAATGCAAAGCCTTATTATTTATCGCAGGGTGCTGGTCGAGATTGGTGTAATCTGTATTATCTTAACGCAACCATGCTGGGCACGACATCGCTGGCTATAAATTTGTCTAGAGGACGTGCAGCGACCGATTTTATCTGTTCGTTGCCGGGTATTGATGCAACTAAATTGGGGGTTATGGGGCTAAGTGGCGGTGGTACTATGTCGTTGTGGACTGCATTGACTGATGAGCGTATCAAGGCGGCAGAGGTTATTTGCTATAGTGGGCTTTGGGCGGATTTCGGGATTAGGGATATTAATTATTGCGGAATGCAGGTTGCTCCAGGATTATATAATTTGGTTGATCTGCCGGACTTGCAAGGGTTATTGGCACCACGCCCGCTGTTAATTGACATTGGTATTCAAGACAAATGTTTTGATGTGGATTCAGCCATGCAATGTTATAAAAAAGTTAAGAGTATTTATAAGGTTGCCGGAGCTTCTGAAGGTTTGGAAGATGATATTTTCAACGGACCACATTCTTGGGGGGGCAATAAATCGGCAGGCTTTTTTAGAAAGCACTTTTAAACCAGCAATTGTAGTTTTTATTTGTTCCATAAGTTAATCCTTTCCTTTGTTTATTGGAATTTTTAGAGGTTATTTTTCCTTTTGGGACATATTATCTCTTCTGTGGCAGTTAAAGTTACAATTTACCTAAATTAGAAATGTATATTTAGATACTTGACATATACTAAAAGATTTTGATATTTCCACCCGTCATGTTTACCGAATCAGATAAAATAAATGTTGTAGCATCAGCCAAAATAAATCTATTTTTAGAGATTTTGGATGAACGTGATAACGGATACCATAATTTGCGAAGTATTGTTGTACCGATTTCTCTTTATGATGAATTGGAAATTACAAAGACAAGCGGGGTTATTGATAGTTTTGTGGCTGAGGGTGCTTCTGTGTGCTGTTCTATGCTGCTCAAGTCTGATTCGCAGGATAATTTGACGACTAGGGCGGCGGTGGCTCTTAAAAATGCTACTGGTTATGATGGCGGTGCACATATCACTATTAGTAAACACATTCCTATTGGGGGTGGTTTAGGTGGTGGTAGTGCTGATGCTGCAGCGGTATTGCGTGGTTTAAACGAGTTATGGAATATAAATCTTTCTGAGAATGAACTTGCCGAAGTTGGGGCTAGCGTGGGATGCGATATTCCTGCTTTGGTATATAATAGAACGGTTTTGATGGAGGGGGTTGGTGAGATTATAACTCCGTTGAATGATGTTAGTTTGACTGAGAGTAACCTTGATAATGAATTTGGTGTTGGTTCTATTGAATCGGTATGGATGGTGTTGATAAATCCTGGTTTTTGTGTTTCTACACAAGATATTTTCTCAAGATGCAACTCTTGCTTGACTTCTGAACTGATTTCCTATAAATCTATGCTTTGCTCTTTGCGGGGAGGAAGAATTGAGGATATTGCCGAGTCTCTTTTTAATGGGCTTGAGTCGATTGTTTTCAGGAAATACCCGCAGATTGAATTGATAGCAGATGTGCTTAAAACGGCAGGTTCTATGGGAACTTTGTTGTCGGGAAGTGGTGCATCGGTGTTTGGTTTGGCATTAAATGAGGTGCATGCTAATCAGATTGCAGAAAAGGTGCAATCTGAACTGGGTGCGTCTGTTTGGAATAAGGTAGTTAGAATATTGCCCGATAGTGTAATGGTAGCACAAGGCCCTTTGACGGCTTTAGTCTAGGTTCAAATCCTAGTTGGGCAACCACTTTTTGGTTGGAATAGTTTAAAATATTTTTTGAATGGATATATAATGTTAGTTTTTTCGGGTAATTCAAATTCAGATTTAGCAAATAAAATTGCGGAGCATATGTCGTTACCGTTGGGGAAAATTGATATTAACCATTTTCCTGATGGAGAAATTTTCGTCAAGATATGCCAGAGTATACGTGGAAATGATGTTTTTGTGGTGCAGTCAACTTGTTCTCCGCCCAATGAGAACTTGATGGAATTATTGATTATGATTGATGCAATGCGCCGTGCATCGGCAGATAGAATTACAGCAGTGCTTCCTTTTTATGGTTATGGTCGTCAGGATCGCAAAGATCAGCCCCGTGTTCCTATAACGGCAAAGCTGGTGGCTAATTTATTGGTTGCTGCTGGAGCAGATCGTGTATTGACTATGGATTTACATGCCCAGCAAATTCAGGGTTTCTTTGATATTCCGGTTGATCATTTGCATGCAATACCGATTATTGTAAAGCATCTTAAGGCTTTATACTTGTCTAATTTAGTGGTAGTAGCTCCTGATATCGGTGGTGTTAAATCGGCGTATGCTTATTCACAACTTTTGGAATGTGGTTTGGCTGTTGTTGCTAAGGAGCGAAAGGGACCTACTGAAGTTGAGGTGTTGACGCTTGTTGGTGAAGTTAATGGTAAGACAGCAATTATAATTGATGATTTGGCGACTACTGCGGGAACACTTTGTTCGGCGGCAGATATAATCAAGAAAAATGGTGCAAATGAGATTTATGCTGCTATTAGCCATGCGGTTATGACTCCGGTTGGTATTGAAAGATTAAAGAAATCAGAAATTAAAGAGCTTTTTGTTACAGACTCAGTACCTTTATGTGATACTGGTGGTTTTCCTGTTACGGTTTTGAGTGTGGCTAGTTTATTGGCTGAAGCAATTCAGAGAATCCATGATAATCAGTCGGTAACATCTTTGTTTAATGCATAAAATAGAATATTAATGATTTGTGGGTGATTACCTGCACTTAGAGGAGATAAAATGAGTAGTGATAAAGTTATTATAGCGCAATTGCGTGAGGAAAAGGGGTCAAATGCTGCAAGGCGTCTACGTAATGCGGGGGTGTTACCGGCAATTGTTAATGATATTAAGGGTAATTCTGTGCCAATTAAGATTGATGCACATGAATTCGAGATGCTATTAAGGGAACATCGTGGTGATAATCTTATGGTTGATATTAAGGTTGATGATAATGCTGTTTCTAAGGTTCTTTTGAGTGAAGTTCAACATGACACTGTTACAAATAAAGTTGTTCATGCTGATTTCCGTGAGGTTTCTTTAACTGAAAAGATTCATATGTCTGTGGAAATCGAATTGTTAGGTGAGCCTGCCGGTGTTAAGGCTGGTGGAGTTCTCGAACATTTGCTACGTGATGTGGAAGTTGAATGTTTGCCAGGCAATATTGTGGAATCCTTAGAATTGGATGTGTCTGCTCTAGAGATTGGTGATACTCTTGCTGTAGGTGATATTAAAACTGATGATACTATTATTATTCTTACTGCATTAAATATTCCTGTAGCAGCTGTTGCTGTACCGAAAACTGAAGAGCAGGAAGATGCGGAGAATGAAGCTGCTGTTGCAGGTGGTGCTGAAGAAGCTGCTACTGAAGAAACAGAGAAAGCTGCAGATTCGGAAAAATAATGTGAAGATTATAGTCGGACTGGGTAATCCTGGTAAGAAGTATGAAGAAACCCCGCATAATATAGGGTTTAAGATTGTTGATTATCTGTCCAGTCAGGTTATTGGTGAATGGAAGAAGAGTCTTCGGTTTAGGGCTCGTACAATAAAGACTGAGTTGGTAGGGGAACAGGTTGTATTGGTAAAGCCTGAGACGTATATGAATAACAGCGGTATGGCTGTTGGTGCTATTATGCGTTTTTATAAGGCTGCACCAGAGGATCTGATTGTTGTTTTGGATGACGTGGCGATTGATTTTGGGCGCTTACGTATTAGGGGTAAGGGTAGTAGTGGTGGACATAACGGATTGGCATCGATAATTTCACATGTTGCCAATGATAGGTTTGTTAGAGTTAGGGTGGGGGTAGGGAAGCAAAGAGAAGGTGAAAATTTGGTGAAGCATGTGCTTGCACCGTTTTCTAAGAAGGATGAAGAAGACATACGTAATATGGTTAAACGTGCTGGTGAAGCTGTATGCGGGATAATAGAGTTTGGCGTTGCCGAAGCAATGAATAAGTATAATGGTTTGATTCCGGAAAACCGTTAGAACTGGCAATATCTAGCGTCAAGCTGATAGTGGATAAGTAAAAAAATTGTATATAAAATATAAAAATGTAATCTAATTATAGATGGAGATATAACATTGAGAGAATATGAAGCATTATTAATTCTTCCAGCGAAGCTGGATGATGAAGCTGTTAAGAAAGCTATGCAGACTGTTAGTGATGAGATTGCCTCATTAGGTGGTTCAGTTTCTAATTATGATGTGGTTGGCAAAAAGGTTTTTGCTCGCATGCTTAAAAAACAAAATGCTGGAATTTATGTAAAAATGCACTTTGAGCTAGATGCAAGTGCTATTAAAGGATTGTTGGCACACCTTAAATATAACGCGGATGTTTTTAGAATTCAGATTACGAGTTTTGATCCGGTTGTTGCGGCGGCTAAGGCAGCGGCTAAAGTTGTAGCAGCGGCAAAAAGAGAAGCGATTATAGCTGAAACAACACCTGCAAAGGAAGAGGTTGTTACAGAAGATGTACCAGATGAAAAAAAGGAAACTGTTACTGAGTAAATAAAGGTGAGGTAGTTGATGGCTAATTATAATAGAGTAATTCTAGTAGGTAATTTAACGCGAGACCCGGAAGTAAGATATATTCCATCGGGTACGGCTGTAGGTGATTTTAGTATGGCGATCAATCGTAAATACAAAGGAGCTGATGGGGCTGTACAGGAAGAAACTTGTTTTGTTGATATAACAGTATGGGGAAGGCAAGCTGAAACTTGCGGTGAATATTTGCGTAAAGGAAGCTCTGTTTTAGTTGAAGGTCGTTTAAAGCTTGATCGTTGGGAAAAGGATGGGCAAAAGCATAGCCGTCTGAGTGTAGTTGCTGATAGGACGCAGTTTCTTGGTGGCGGTAATGCACCAAGCAACAGTAAGACATCTTTTTCTGATGGTGCACCTGCACCGCAATCGACAGCAGCACCGCAACAGGTTGCACCAGCACCAACACCAGTGCAGGATGCACCGGCACCTGCAACAGCAGTGGATGATGAGAATCTTCCGTTTTAGTTTTAGGAAAGAATAAGGAGAATAAGAAGTAATGGCACAGAAAACACAGAACAAAAGACGTGGTAGAAAGCGTAACAATGACGAAGGATCGTTTCGTAAACGGTCGCGCTATCTTGACGAAGTTAAGGTGATAGATATTAATGATCATGAATTTCTTAGGAAGTTTGTAACAGAGTACGGGAAGATTATTCCAGCTAGACTTACAGGTGCTTCAGCTAAGCAGCAACGTCAGATTAAGCAAGGTATCCGTCGTGCTCGTAATATGGGTTTAATTCTTTAATTAAAAGAATCTGGAGACGTTTTTAAAATGGCGACTGAATTATTATTGATGGAAAATGTTCCTAATTTGGGAAATGAAGGCGATATTGTAAATGTAGCAGATGGTTATGCTCGTAATTACCTTTTACCGAAAGGTCTTGGTGAGAAAGTTACAGCTGGTGCAAGAGCAAGACTCGCAAAATTAATGGAACAACGGGCAGAAGAACGCAAACTACAGTTAGCTGGTGCACGTGCATTGGCAGCAAAACTTGCTAAAGCTTCATGTACAATTACCGTGAAAACTGGTGAAGAAGAAAAACTATATGGCTCTGTAACTAATGCAGATATTGCTAAAGCATTGTCTGAGCAAGATATAGAAATTGATAGACATATTATTGTTGTAGAAGACCCTATTAAAGAACTTGGTGTTTTTGATGTTAAGGTTAAACTCCATGCCGATGTCGATGCGACTGTTAAGGTATGGGTAGTTGGGGAATAAGATAAATGGCCCGGGACTTTGCTTCTTCCAAGTCAGTGTTGTCGCCTTTAGATAGGTTGCCGCCGTATAGTGAAGAAGCAGAGCGCGGTGTTCTTGGTGCCATTATGCTTGATTCATCAAAAGTGATGGATCTATGCGTTACATCGCAACTCTGGGCTGAATCTTTTTATGTGCCTGCACATAAAACTTTGTATGAATCTATGCAGAAAATGTATAGTGAAGGCAAGGTTATTGATATTCTTACTGTCACTGATTTTCTTAATGACGAAGGATCTCTTAAAAAAATAGGCGGCTCGGTTTTTCTTGACCGTCTTATTGATTCAACACCTACTGTTGCTCATGCTGAGTACTATATTCAGATAGTTTATGATAAGCATGTCCTCCGTTGTATTATTGACTGTGCCCGTGAGGCCGAACAGGCGTGTTACGATTCAGAAGACAATGCTGGCTCTATTCTAGACAAGACAGAGCAGTCATTTATGGATATTACCGAACGTCAACATGGCGATTTGGTATTATGGCCTGATGCTATCAAAACAACGATGGAGCATGTTGAATCTATTTTTGATGGCAATGATAAAAATGCAGGTGGTATTCCAACCGGATTATTAAATTTAGATAAGGTTGTTCTCGGCTTGCGTAAAAGCGAAATGATTGTTCTTGCTGCTCGTCCTTCCATGGGTAAAACTTCGTTGGCGATGAATATTTGTGAGAATACTGCATTGGGGCATAATTCAGCACATGAATCACGACCTGTTGGTGTTTTTAGTTTGGAAATGTCACAAGAAGCCCTTATTATGAGGATGCTTTGTTCTCATGCAGAAGTACGTTCTGATCAATTACTTGGTGGATATGCATCAAATGATATGCATAAGAGGCTTGCAAATGCCGCATCAGCACTTTCCAAGGCTGAAATATATGTTGATGACACTGGTGGATTGGATGTTATGGAGCTTCGTGCTAGAGCAAGGCGGATGAAGAAGAAATATGATATCGGTTTAATAATGATTGATTATTTGCAACTGTTACATTTTAGTGCTTATGCAAGACAGGGGAGGCAACTTGAAATTGCAGCTATTTCTGGACATATTAAAGCAATGGCAAAAGAGTTGGATGTGCCGGTATTGGTACTTAGTCAGTTAAGTCGTGCACCGGATCAACGTACAGGTGAGAGCTCTGGTAAGCCAAAGTTGTCTGATTTACGTGATTCAGGAGCAATTGAGCAGGATGCTGATGTGGTATGGATGCTTCGGCGACCTTGTGTATATGCTACGGGCGAAGATGCAGAAGATAGAACATTGGCAATTGTTGATGTTGCTAAACAACGTAATGGTCGTGTTGGCGAAGTTGAACTTAATTTTGAAGAATCATTTACGCGTTTTCGTGATCGAGCGAGAGGCGTTGACAATGATCCAAGAATAAATAGAGGTAACGAGATTCCTGATGAGCAACCAATTTAGTAGTAAATATAATAAAATAAAAAAGTTTGAATTACATGTTATTTTTATTGTCATGTTGTTCTTGTTATTCACTCATTTTTCTTTTTCTCAATATTCTTCTCCAAACGAAGTGATCGTACGTGAGATTGTGATTGACAATCTTGGTGTCGGACAGATTGATCGTAGTTATGTTCTAACACACTTGTCGCAGAAAGTCGGAGATAAACTTGACTATGGTTTAGTTTCTGCTGATGTTCGTGATATTCTTAAAACGGGGATAATTAGCGATGTCAAGGTTGATGCTGCTGAGTTACCAAATGGCGTGAAACTTATATATTCACTACACAAACGGTTACGCCTTGATCGAATTGTGGCAATCTCTGGTGAGGATCATTTTAGGGAGAGTAAACTACGCAACTGGCTGGGACTTGAGGTTGGAGATTATATCGACGACCAAGTTATGGGAGTGAAAATTGAGAAACTTCTTAAAGAATATCATGATGATAAATACCCTTATGTTGATATAACTTGGAAAATTATTGAGACTGATAATTATGATGGGCGGGGAAAAGTAAAAATTATTATTAATGAAGGTCATAAAGCTAAACTTAAAAAAGTTAAGTTTGTTGGTAACGATAATATTTCCCGTGAGGATTTAAAGAAAATTATTGGGGTAAAACCTTGGTGGAACCCATTTGGTTGGTGGGGGCGCAAGTATGTCCAGAATGAAATTAATTTAGCCAATGATAATTTGCGCAACTATTATATTGGACAAGGGTTTCTTGATGCACAAATTGATAAACCTACTATTGATATGTATAAAAAGGGTAAGTACAGACTTACTTTTGATATTAATGAGGGCATGCGGTATAAGTTTGGGAAAATCGATATAGAAGGTATGGACATTTTTCCTAAAAGTGATCTTGAGCACCGGGTAGTGTGTCGAAATGGAGCTACAGCACTTGGTACTTCTTTGCAGGCAAGTATACGCGGGGTAACTGATTTTTACGGCGGCAAAGGGTATGCAGGAACTTATGTTGAACCGATAATAATTCCTAATGTAGAAAAAGGAACAGTCGCTGTTTCTTTTAAGGTTCATGAAGGTGTATTAACCCACATTAGAAATATTAAAATTCGCGGTAACACAAGAACACGCGACAAAGTTATAAGGCGAGAATTATTGGTTTACCCAGGGGAGCTTTATAATACCGTTAAAATTAGGCGTAGTGAGAGAATTATTCAGAATTTAGGTTTTTTCTCAACAGTACATAGCTTCGCAGAAAAAGCATTAAGTCCTGATGAGAAAGATTTGATTCTTGAAGTTACCGAAAAACGTACAGGGCAGTTTATGATGGGGGCGGGGTTTTCAAGTGTAGATAAACTTGTTGGATTTATAGAAATATCCCAGGGTAATTTTGACTTTAAGGGCTGGCCGTATTTTACCGGTGGTGGTCAAAAACTAAAGCTTCGTTTGCAGTTTGGTTCACGGCGTAGTAGTTACAGTTTATCTTTTACAGAGCCATGGTTTTTAAACCGTAGGCTATCGTTGGGGTTTGATTTGTTTAGAAGTGATGTTGATTATAATGATTATAGCTTAAAGAGAACAGGTGGAGCGGTAAAGCTAGGTAAGGCATTACCAGGCCCCAACAGAATCGATTTTCGTTATCAGCTTGTAAAGAAAGAGGAATATGATATTGCGGATACAAATGCGTATTATTATACAGATGATTCTGCTGATGAATATTATTTTGCAACCGATACTGATTATGTAAAAAGTTCTTTGCGGGTTGCGATAACGCATGATACACGAAATAATCCATTTGTACCTTCACGTGGTAACCGTAGCTCTGTATTTAGTGAGTTATCTGGTGGTCCGCTCGGTTTTGATTTAGAAATATACAGGATAGGGGGTAAGGTAAGGCAATATTTCCCTCTTTGGTTTGGGCATGTATTGAGCTTTAAAGGTGAAGCGGAAATTGTTGATGAATATGGCGGTACAGAAGAAATGCCGATTGCTGAGCGATTGTTTTTAGGGGGCGGAAGAAACCTTCGAGGATTTGAGTATCGAGATGTTGGTCCCAAAGTTGCAAGAAAAATCCCCACTGATAATGGGGAGATTATTGATTATCGTCCAGTTGGTGGACGTTCAATGTTAATGGGGAGTCTTGAATATACTATTCCTTTATTGTCCATGCTTCGTATTGCAGGATTTTATGATGTTGGTAATGTGTGGCGTGATGCTTATGATTTTGATTTTAGTAGGCTTGCCTCAAGTGTTGGTATAGGTTTACGTATTGATATGCCTGGTTTTCCCATTCGTATTGATCGTGCATGGGTGATTTCTAAAGATGATGAGTTGACAAATGACGATCCATGGGTATTCTGGATTGGATATGATTTCTAGTAAAGAAATGAATAATTAAAACCCTAAAGAAGAGGACATATAATGTATAATATTAAGAAAAGTTCAATATTGTTGGTCGCAGTGATGGTTATTTTGGCTTGTAGTTCTTTTGTTAAGGCGGCAGGAGAAAAGATTGCTGTAGTGGATATGGAGCTTATTATGAATGCCTATCCAGAAACAAAGTCTAGCCGACTGATTTTGGAACAGCAACTTAGTGAGTTTGAAAAAGAGCAGCAGGGAATGCTTGAAGATCGTAAAACACTTGAAGAAAAGTTTAAAGCTGCCGGTGAAAAATCACAGAACTCAGCATTCAGCAAAGAGGTACGTGAAAAGAACCGTATTCTTGCAGAAGGGTTTTTGCAGGATTTACGTAAAATGGAGAATGATATTCGTGAAACAGCTAATTTACGGCGCAAACAATTATCTGATCGCCAATTACGTATGCGCCGGCGTATTGTAACAAAATTACGTGAAATTGTTAAAGGTTACTGCGAAAAAAATGACATATCACTTGTTTTAGATAGTGCTTCTCCAGAAGCGGGTAATGCTCCTGAATCAGTTGTTTATAGTAATGAGAAACTGGATATTACTGATGCAATTTTAAAGTTAATTGGTGAGCAAACTAAAGAAGACAAATAGCAGTGAGCAGTGAACAGTTATTGGGAAATATTATGAGTATGACAGTTAAGGATATTGCAGAGAATATTGATGGGGTTGTTGACGGTGATGATAACGTTGAGATAACCTCATTGGCATCTCTTCAAGATGCAGTGGGAGGTGATATATCATTTCTTGCGAATCCACGGTATAGTTCGGCTGTAAAAAGTTCTAAAGCTTCTGCTGTTATTGTAAATAATGACTGGAAAGGTGACTTTTCCGGAACAATAATTAAAGTGCAAGATGCCGATGCCGCATTCTCCCAAGTGGCAAGTTTGCTTATACCGCCCCCAGCAAAACCTGAAGCTGGTATGCATCCTACTGCGGTTGTTGCTAATGGTGTTAAATTGGGTGATGCAGTAAGTATTGGTCCTAATGTTGTTATTGAAAGTGGAGTGACAATTGGTGCGGGAACCGTTATAGGGGCAGGGTGTTATATTGGTCAAGACACAACCATTGGTTCTGATGGCATGATTTATCCCAATGTTTCTATTCGTGAACGAGTGACTATTGGTGATCGTATTATTATTCAGATGGGGGCTATTGTAGGTAGCGATGGTTTTGGTTATACGCAGGAAGGTCGCAAGTGGGTAAAAATTCCGCAAGTGGGAACAGTTGAAATTGGTGATGATGTTGAGATTGGAGCTAACACGACCATTGATAGGGCTAGATTTGGTAAGACTGTAATCGAGAATGGCGTGAAACTGGATAATCATGTACAGGTTGCTCATAATGTTCATATTGGAGAAAATGCGGCTTTAGTTGCATTTGTAGCCTTAGCCGGTAGTTGCAGTATCGGTGCAAATGTGCAGATGGCGGGGCATTCCGGTGCTTCGGGGCATGTACATGTTGGTGACTATTCAGTACTGATGCCTTTTTCTGCTCCAACTAAGGACGTTACCGAGAAAACCGTTGTGTCCGGTTTCCCGGCAAGACCATTTATGCAACATCAAAAATCACAGGCTGCGTTGTTGAAATTACCAAAATTAGTAAAAAGAGTTGCTGCTCTTGAAAAAAGATTAGATGATTTAAAAGGAGAATAAATAGATGAAAGTATTGGTTACTGGTGGTGCAGGATATATTGGTAGTGTTGCTACCAAGATGCTTATTGATGCCAGCAATGACGTTGCGGTTTTTGACAACCTTGAACTAGGTCATGAAGAAGCTCTTGATCCTAGGGCATTATTTATAAAAGGTGATTTGCGTGATTTTGATTCTATCTCAAGTGCTATGGAACAAGTTAAACCTGATGCCGTAATGCATTTTGCTGCTTATGCACAAGTTCCTGAATCAATGGAAAAACCGGAAATCTATTTCCGTAATAATGTAGTAGGCGGTATTAATTTAGCAGAAGCTATGTTTAATAATGGCGTTGATAAGATTGTTTTCTCGTCAACTTGTGCTACTTATGGACAGCCGGAGATAGTTCCTATTGATGAAAAGACTCCACAACACCCAACCAATCCGTATGGAGAAAGTAAGCTAATGTTTGAGAAAACATTAAATTGGTACCGAGAATTACACGGCTTTAAAACCATATTTCTGCGTTATTTTAATGTATGCGGGGCTGCAGGGAGATGCGGCGAGGATCATGCGGTAGAAAGTCATCTTATTCCGCTGATACTTCAAGTCGCATTAGGACAACGTGAAAAGATTTTTATTTATGGTGATGATTACAATACGCCGGACGGAACATGTGTGAGAGATTATGTTCATGTTACTGACTTGATCGATGCTCATATTCGTGCATTATCATTAGAAGATTCCAATATATTTAATCTAGGTGTTGGTAACGGTTTTTCTGTTAAAGAGGTAATAGAAGCTGCACGTGAAGTTACCGGGCATCCTATTCCGTCCGAGATGGCACCACGCCGTGCCGGTGATCCTGATAAACTTGTTGCCGCATCAGCAAAAGCTAAAAATGTGCTTGGCTGGGAGCCAAAGTTTACTAATATGAACGATATTGTTGAATCCGCCTGGGAATGGCATCAGTCTCATCCGAATGGATATAGTAATTAATTGTTAATGGTTAATTGTTGATGGTTAATGTAAAGAAAATAGGTGAATTGCTCCGAGAAAAAGAGTGGACACTAGCTGTTGCAGAGTCATGTACCGGTGGGCTTATCGGGCATACTATTACGACTGTAAGTGGCAGTTCTGATTACTTCCTTGGCGGTATTATTGCATATTCAAATCGTATTAAAGTTGAACAACTTAATGTAGATAAAGAATCTATTGCCACTCATGGTGCTGTTAGTGATATTGTTGCCTGTCAGATGGCGGTTGGTGTACAGAAATCTTTTGGTGCAGATGTCGCCATTAGCGTAACCGGTATCGCCGGACCTGATGGCGGAACACCGGATAAACCGGTTGGAACAGTTTTTATTGGTTTTGCGATAGAAAAAAACAATTTTGCCAAAAGATATTTATTTGTGGGGGAGAGAAAGAGTATTCAGCAACAGACAACAGAAGCGGCATTAGAGCTTCTTGTTCAAGAGCTGGCCAACACGAAAATTCTCTGACCGGACTATTTAAAGTAATCACCTACCTCCGGGAGGTGATATGTGTGCGAGCGGGAGGGCACAGTGCCACCTGTGCCGGATGTAACGTTAGGCCGTCTCTGACCAAGCGTCCATGAACACAATATGCAAAGCTGTCTTAGCCAGAGACGGCCAACGCTACAAAAGGGCAAGCTTACATGCGGGAAGGGTTGGCCAGAGACTGCCAACGCTAAACAAAAAACTTTGCAACTAGCAGTTGAAAAAGTTACTTAATAATTTTCAGAAAAATAACTTGATTGGCTGGGGGTTGTTTTGTACAGTGACGCCTTTCTGAAATGGGTACATAAAATACTCCGGTAGCTCAGCTGGATAGAGCAGCGGATTTCTAATCCGCAGGTCACAGGTTCGAACCCTGTCCGGGGTGCCATTTCTTGAACGATGAAGTCTGAACACGGAACGATGAACTGTATGATATCATTGTTTTCTTTTGAAAAGCTTTTTCAATCTTCCCTTGACGTTGTTTTATATACCAGCTTATTATCCAGATAAATGCAATAAAAGACTCTATTATGAGAATAACAAAAATAGAACGTAATACGATTGTGGAACAGGCAAAGCGTTGCTTTGGCTCTGATTCAAGTGTTATGCTGTTTGGCTCTCGTACTGATGATAATCGTAGAGGCGGAGATATAGATCTACTGATTCACGGAAACTGGGATAAAGATGAAGCTTTTCGGCGTAAGATTAATTTTCTTGTCGCACTGAAAGCTCGTATTGGTGATCAGCATATTGATGTTGTTTTGGCGGAGCCAGATGATAAGCGTTCTATTGTAATAGAGGCAGAGCGTACAGGAGAAAAGTTATGATAGAGGTTCGACGATTAAAATGGGAAAGTGCAGTTAATGAATGCCGGATACATATGTTGCGATTGCATACCGCTTTTTTAAATATATCCACAAATTGCACATGAGTATCCGGATCGTTAAGATGAACAGGCACTTGCTGTAAATGAAATTTATGTTAGGTGTGAGGAGTTTGTACGGGTAGTTGATACGTTTATTGGTTCTGTTGATGCTCGCAAACATAAGGTTTAGTATTTCTTAAGCATCTTCTTAAGTGTTAGACATTCTTTCGCCTAAAAGCGTTGAGCTTTTGCATGTTTATTCCGTTTTTATCCATTACGCCAGCTTTTTTTAGCCACATTTCTGCTTCTTTGTTTTTCTTTAGTTTTAATAAGCCAATAGCAAGGTTTATCATGGCGTGTTTGTTTTCTGGGTTAACTACAAGTGATTTTCTAAGCAGATTTATTGATTCGTTTGTGTTGCCTTGTTGAAATTTCTCGATAGCAAGGTCTTGTAATGCTTGGTCATGGTCTGGCCTTATTTCTAAGGCATGAGTAAAATTTTCTATTGCAAGTTGGTTCTTGTTTTCTGCACGGTATGCGGTGCCAATAAAATAATATGCATCTGCACTTTTAGGTGATAATGAAATAGCTGTTTTGTATTCTGCTATGGCTGCATCTAGTTTTCCTCTGGTCTGTAATCCTACGCCGAGATTGGTATGTAGTTCAGCTTCATAATTAACGCTGTCTGCCGGTAGTGTTATTGGTAGATTAAGAATGATAAGAAAAAACAGACAAACGCCGATGCCGGTAATTCGTTGCCGGGTGTTTGTATCTTTGGCAATCAAAGCCGTAAGTCCGATGCCGGCAAGTATAATGAATAGAGGCATGATTGGTGCTATGTAGCGTGATGTTGGAAAAAATAGAATGACGGATATGCTATAAATAAGCAGGTAAGAAATAAGTATTCGTTGCCGGATGTTTCCTTTGATTGATAAGAAGAATCCCCATAATGCAAATGGTGCAATTATTCCAAATGGAAAAGCAAATGAGCCGATTCTCCAGGTTAACATTTGAAGGGTTTTAGAGTAGGGGGTGAAAGTATAAATATCGACATTACGTGGAATCTCTCTGCCATTGAAGAATTGAATGGTTTTATTTGCTAACCCTTTTAAAAACAATAATGGTTGTTGAGTGGCGTATGTGAAAACTTTATTTTTGAAATATTTCTCTGCTTGGGTGTCGTTCTTTGCTCCCTCCCTATAAGGCGTGGCAACTAGTCTATTCCAGTCTATACCGGGTCTAGTATTGATTGTGTCTGCTGAGTTTTGATTATTGCCGATATATAGGTTTATGCCGGCATTGGTTGAAATTAATACAAGTTGCTTGGATGCTACATAATTTCTGATAGTTACCGGTAGGATGGTTAAACTGATGCCGGCAAGTAGTGATAGTCCTGTTAATAGCCATATTTTACGGTTGTCGGTTTTTATTGCATTCCATATTATCCAGCTAAATATTATAGGAATCATAATCAAGATATTTGATACTAATAATGCAGTAAGTCCCAGTATTACTCCGGTTAATAAACCGAGTTTCCATGATTGTTTTTCGGTAAGTTTGAGCCAGCATAAAAGAAAAGCTATATTACCGGCAACGGCTATGCTTGTGGGTAATAGCTGAGATGAAAAGAATAGGAGTGGGCCGTAAATGGCTGTTGCGATTGATAATAGTGCGGCAACGAGTTGATTGCAGTATTTTCTGGCAATAGCAAATGTTAGTAGCACGGTAAGAATACTGAATAAACTTTGGATTACTCTTATAAGTATGATGCTGGTTGAAAAATTTTTATAAATAAAAGCTAAGGAATATATGTAAAGCGGTGGTTGCCAGAATGGCCTTGCTTCAGGTCGGATGTTGTTTGCAATGTTAATGGCTTGATTATGATAGCTAGCCGCATCAACTATAGGAACTTGAAAGGGAAGCGAACGGTTACTTTCTGTAATAAATACAACTTGTACAAATAGTGCAGTGATTGCCAATGCAACATATACAAATCGTTGATTATCTTTTATCTGTTCTATTATTTTCATTGTGCGTAATTTAATCATAATTAAAGTTGGTAGTCACTGAGATATTTTTAGAAATAAAATGTTGCGAGATGCATGCATAATGCCGTAACATGTTGATTCAGTTAAGTGAAAGGATATTGTTATGCCATCATTACAAGTACGAGAAATGCCCACAGTGCTATATAATGCTTTACGTGAAAGTGCTCAGCGTGAGCATCGTAGTATCACTCAACAAGCAGTAATAACATTGTCACGTGGAATGAATATCACAGAGAATTCATCTCTACGCCGTAAGACCCTGTTAGATACTATTAAAAAGAATCCCATATATCCGCTGGGGAATGAACTTCCTGATTCTGTTG
>CAMZLY010000056.1 GCA_947311825.1 uncultured bacterium | reverse complement strand
TTTTTGATTTTATGCGGCATATTCCGCTTTTTCGCAATTTTACAGACCCTACGGGTATGCTCCAATTGCTCAAAAGGCAGAATCTGCTCGCCTAAAATGCAGAAAAATTGCCTCGCACAAGTAGTTTTGCAAGCACCTCAGTTGTTTGTGTTATTTTTAGAAGCGAAATTTGGTTTCGCTATTAATAAATGATGATATTTAATGTGCAAAATTAGCATTCTCTTCTCTCTGGTTTTTTACATAATTGTTGTATGTATATATAAATTGTTACAAAAATGTATGGATAGTGCAGTTTTTGGGTTGTTGTTTCTGTTTTCTTGTTTGTAAGTTGTTGTGAAGCACGGCTTTATCTGTATAGCGGTATATTGTTGATTGAAGTGGCACGATGATTGCATTAGTTGATCTGAGTAAATATAATAATAAAATAGGATAAAAAGATATGATTGTTAGAAATAGGTTTAAATCATTTGCATTAGGCTTAGTAATTTTGTTGGTTTTTAGTGTAGGTGCTTATGCCGTAGAAGTTGATGCTGGCACTGTTAGTGATGAGATGTTTACGGTAAATAATGTTTGGATGATGGTATGCACATTTTTGGTTTTCATTATGCATCTTGGCTTTTCTGCTTTGGAGTGCGGATTAACACGGGCAAAAAATACTGTTAATATTCTTTTTAAGAATATTTCCATAGTATCAATAGGGTTACTTACATACACTGTGGTGGGCTTTAGTTTGATGTATCCAGGCGAAGCCTTTGCCGGAGGTTTTTTCGGATTTAGTGGGTTTGGTGTTGGTACTGATGCGGCCGGTCTTACAAGTGCGTATAATCCAGGTTATACGTATTGGACTGATTTTTTGTTTCAGGCAATGTTTGCGGCAACGGCTGCAACAATAATTTCAGGTGCTGTTGCGGAGCGGGTTAAGTTGGGAAGTTTTTTGGTTTTTTCGGCGTTATATGTTGCAATATGTTATCCTATTGTAGGTATGTGGAATTGGGGTGGTGGTTGGTTAGCTGAATTGGGGTTTCATGATTTTGCCGGCTCGACAATTGTTCATTCTGTTGGAGGCTGGGGGGCATTAGTGGGGATAATCATGCTGGGACCACGTAACGGCAAGTATGTAAATGGAAAGATACGCCCTATTATGGGGCATAGTATGCCGTTGGCTGCTATAGGTGTATTTTTACTATGGTTTGGTTGGTTTGGTTTTAATGGTGGTTCTGTGTTATCGGCTGATCCGGGAATGGTTTCTATGGTTTTGGTAACGACAAATATGGCGGCAGCAGCAGGAGTTATGTCGGCAATGGTTGTATCATGGATTGTGCAGAAAAAACCTGATTTATCAATGGTTCTTAATGGTGCATTGGCGGGCTTGGTAGGTGTTACGGCAGGAGCTGATGTTGTTACTGTTGGTGGTGCAATCACAATTGGTGCTATTGCCGGTATTTTGGTAGTATTGGCGGTTATTGGATTTGATCGTTTGCGTTTAGATGATCCTGTTGGCGCTTTATCGGTTCATCTTGTATGCGGTGTATGGGGGACATTGGCTGTTGGTATTTTTGGGCATGCTGAGATTGGTGGACTAGATAATGAATTATCTTTTGTTAGCCAGTTGATTGGTGTTGGGTCTGTTGCAGTGTTTAGTCTGGTTTGTGCAACAGGGTTTTTGTTTGCTGTTAAGTTAGTTATGGGATTACGCGTTAGCAAGCAGGAAGAAATACGTGGACTTGACATTGGTGAACATGGTATGGAGTCTTATAGTGGCTTCCAGATTTTTACAACACAGTAGAGCAGTGAACAGCTTGCCCTCCATACTTTGCGGAGCGATGTAGGAGGGTTAGCTGTTGGCAATAAATCATGAGTTAGGAGTAATAATTATGAAATTAATCGTAGCATATATACAGCCGGATCAGTTGACTTCTGTTAAGCAGTCTTTATATGAAAAGAAAGTTTTCAAAATGTCTGTCACCAATGCACTTGGTTGCGGCCAGCAGAAAGGATACCATGAATCATATCGAGGGAGTGATATTGAAGTTAATCTTTTAAAGAAGATTAGAGTTGAAGTTGCGGTTAATGATGAGTATGTTAAAGCTACTATAGATGGAATTATTGACGGTGCACGGACAGGAAAAATCGGGGATGGAAAGATATTTGTTTTGGATATGGTAGATTGTATCAGAATAAGGACCGGTGAAGAAGGATGTGAAGCAGTAGGGTGACGTTAAAAAGGTGAAGAGTAAAATAATAAGAGAGGTTTAGTGTGGCGATAGATAAACAGGGGCTTTATGATCCTCAATATGAACATGATGCTTGTGGAGTTGGTTTTCTTGCAAATATAAATGGCGAAAAAAGCCATAGTATTGTTGAACAAGGAATTGAAATATTAAAGAATTTGTTGCATCGCGGTGCAACTGGTGCTGATATTAATACCGGTGATGGTGCTGGTTTGCTTTTGCAGATTCCTGATAAATTTTTCCGTAAAGAAACAGCACTGCTTAGTATTAATTTACCTGAAAATAATAATTACGGCATCGGAATGGTTTTTTTACCGACTGAACAGGCTTCTAGTGAAATTTGCCAGAAGATTATTGAGCAGGTGGTAAAGAACGAGAATTTTGAGTTTCTTGGTTGGCGTGAAGTGCCTGTTGATGGAAGTGTCCTTGGCGAGGTTGCTTGCCGTGAACAGCCTATAATTAAGCAGTTTTTTGTTTCTCCGATTGCGGGACTTACCATTGATGAGCTGGAGCGACGGTTATACATATTGCGCAAAGTTATTGAAAAGCAGGTTAAGGCTGCTATCACCGATTGTAAATCGTTTTATATTTGTAGCTTATCTTCACAAACTATTATTTATAAAGGGTTAATATTGCCGAATCAGATTGCCGGTTTTTATAATGATCTGGTTGACTATGACTTCGAAAGTGCAGTAGCTGTTGTGCATCAGCGCTATAGTACTAATACTTTTCCATCGTGGCCTTTGGCACAGCCGTTTAGGTATATGGCACACAATGGAGAAATAAATACTTTACGCGGTAATTGTAATGCGATGTGTTCACGTGGTCGTAATTTGAATTCTGATTTATATGGTGATGATATCAAAAAGCTATTACCAATTATCGAAGAGGGTGGAAGTGATTCTGCCGGACTTGATAATGCACTGGAATTATTGGTGAATGGCGGGCGGAGTATTGATCACTCGATGATGATGTTGATTCCTCAGGCTTGGGGAAAAAGATACCCCATGGGGCCGGATTTACGGGGATTTTTTGAGTATCATGCTGGGCTTATGGAACCATGGGATGGACCGGCGGCGGTGGTATTTACAAACGGGCGTTGTGTAGGGGCTATGCTGGACCGAAATGGCTTACGACCGGCTAGATACACAATAACAAAAGATGGTATGATTGTATTTGCATCTGAAGCAGGGGTATTGGATATTGCGGCAGAGGATGTGAAGGAAAAAGGTGCATTAAGACCAGGTCAGATGATTTTGATTGATCTTGAGCGGGCGCATCGACTTTCTGATTTTGAAATAAAAATGCGTCTAGCTCGCAAACAGCCTTACCGTCGCTGGGTAGAGGAAAATCAAATTATGATTCATGGTCTGTTTGATGCAGTAGCACCGGTTATTCCTGACAAAGAAACACTGCAACAGCGGCAGGCATTATTTGGTTATACCCGCGAAGATTTATCTGATATTTTGGGTCCAATGGCGATTAGTGGGCATGAGCCAATTGGCTCGATGGGCTCAGATCAGCCGTTAGCAGTGCTATCGGAAAAACCGCAACTGCTTTATTGGTATTTTAAGCAGTTATTTGCTCAGGTTACAAATCCACCTATTGACCCTATGCGTGAACGCTTGGTAATGTCGCTAATGACATTTATGGGGACAGATGATAATATTTTATCTGAGATTCCTCAACATGCACGTTTAGTTAAAATGCACCACCCATTCTTAAGTAATGAGGATCTTGTTCGTATTCGTAATCTTAATCTTGATGATTTCCGTTGCAAAGAACTCGGTCTTGGATTTACTCTTCATGGGAATGGCTCTGACCTTAAAAAATCATTAGATGCGTTATGTAATGAATCCGAGAAGGCTGTGCATGAAGGCTATAGGTTTATGATTCTTAGTGATCGTGAATTGGATGCCGGACAATCACCCATCCCCGCATTGTTGGCAGTGGCGGCTGTTAATCGTCATCTTATCAATAAAGGTTTAAGAACGAGTGTTAGCATCTTGCTTGAGACAGGTGAGGCACGGGAAGTAATGCACATGGCTTTACTTCTTGGTTATGGCACATCTGCTATTAATCCATACTTGGCTTATGAGTCTATTGCTGATATGACCTTGAACGGTGAGCTTAAGAATAAGAATGTAGCTGTTGCAATAGAAAAATATGTGGAGGCACTATGCAAAGGCTTATTAAAAACCATGTCAAAAATGGGTATTTCTACTTTACGTAGTTATCGTAGTGCACAGATTTTTGAAGCTGTTGGACTAAACAGTGAATTGGTTGCCGCCTATTTTACAGGTACGTCCACAAGAATTGAAGGTATTGGGCTAGATGAAATTGCAAAAGAAATTGATTTGCGTTGTAGTAATGCCCTCGAAATTAATCCTGTTGCACCAACTATGTTGCCTGCTGGCGGTCAGTATAATTTTAGGTTTGGTGGAGAACGTCATCTCTGGACACCTGAAACTATAAGTTTGATACAGCAGGCCACCCGTGAAAATGATTATTCAATCTATAAGCGTTATGCACAATTAATAAATGATCAGTCTAAAAAGCAGTCTACGTTACGAGGTTTGTTTAACTTTAAAAAAGGGATGTCAATTCCTCTATCTGAAGTTGAGCCTGCCACAGAAATTGTCAAACGCTTTGTTACAGGAGCAATGTCATTTGGCTCTATTAGTCGTGAGGCACATGAAACTTTGGCAGTAGCAATGAATCGACTTGGTGGCAAAAGTAACAGCGGCGAGGGTGGTGAAGATTCTGCTCGCTATAAGCCGTTGCCGAATGGTGATAGTAGATGTAGTGCGATCAAACAGATTGCAAGTGGACGTTTTGGGGTTACTGCAGAGTATTTGGTTAACGCAAAAGAATTACAGATAAAAATTGCACAGGGTGCTAAACCAGGTGAAGGTGGTCAGTTGCCGGGGCATAAAGTTAATGAGGAAATTGCACGGGTGCGTCATTCGACGCCGGGTGTTACCTTGATTTCCCCGCCGCCACATCATGATATTTATTCTATCGAAGATATTGCACAGCTTATTTTTGATCTTAAAAATGCCAATAGAAATGCACGAGTATCAGTAAAACTTGTATCGCAGGTCGGCGTTGGAACTGTTGCCGCAGGTGTAGCAAAGGGAAAAGCCGATATGATTCTTATTAGTGGGTATGATGGGGGAACCGGTGCTTCGCCACTTTCTTCCATCAAGCATACCGGTGCACCATGGGAGTTGGGGCTTGCTGAGACCCAGCAGACATTGGTGCTTAACGGGTTACGCAATAGAGTTAGGGTGCAGACTGATGGGCAGTTGAAAACCGGACGTGATGTAGCTGTTGCCGCATTACTTGGTGCCGAAGAATTTGGCTTTGCTACCGCACCGCTTGTTGTATGCGGTTGTGTAATGATGCGTAAATGCCATAAAAATACTTGCCCGGTAGGTGTTGCAACTCAAGATCCGAAACTAAGAAAGAAATATACCGGCAAACCAGAATATGTTGAAGCTTTCATGCTTATGATTGCCGAAGAATTACGGGAATATATGGCGGCACTAGGCTTTAAGACTTTAGATGAGATGGTTGGGCGTTGTGACTTACTGGAAACTAATGAAGCTATTAAGTTCTGGAAAGCCGGCGGCCTTGATTTTTCCAAAATATTTTCACATCCGTATGATATGAAAGCTGATTTGCGTTGCACGACTAAGCAGATTGATGATTTTGATACTTCTCTCGATAATGAAATTATGCCACAAGTGGCAGATGCGATAGAAACAGGCAAAGCAGTAGCTGTTGAAAAACAAATAAGAAATATTCATCGTACTGTCGGAACCATAATTTCCAGTAAGATAGCATCTAAATATGGCAATGATGGTTTGCCAGATGATGCTATTAATCTTAACTTTTATGGGGCTGCTGGTCAGAGCTTTGCTGCGTTTTGTGCAAAAGGCATGACAATTACACTGGTTGGCGAAGCTAATGATTATGTCGGTAAAGGATTATCCGGTGCCAAGGTTATTGTTAAACCTTATGCTGATAGCACTTATGATCCGGCAAAAAATAGTATTGCCGGCAATGTTTTACTGTATGGTGCGACATCAGGAGAGATGTATCTTAACGGTCGTGCTGGTGAACGTTTTGCCATTCGCAACAGTGGAGCTAAAGCTGTTGTCGAAGGGGTTGGTGATCACGGTTGCGAATATATGACCGGTGGTCGCATTGTTGTACTGGGAAATACCGGAGTTAATTTTGCTGCCGGTATGAGTGGTGGAATTGCTTATGTTTATGATGAAACAGGTGATTTTGATAATAATTGTAACTTAGGTATGGTTGATTTGGAACTTGTTGATCTAGCAGCTGATAAGACGGAACTACGGGAAATGCTGAAGTTGCATGTTAAATATACCGATAGTAAAAAAGCTAAAAAGATTCTTCGTAATTGGGAAGATTCATTACCACGCTTTATTAAGGTGCTTCCGATGGAATACAGGAGATACTTAGGACAGATGAGCCGTGAAGATGAAGCTATTGAGCGTGATGAATTAGTTAATAGTTAAGGATTTATTATAATGGGTAAAGATACAGGTTTTATGGAATATAAAAGGAAGAACAGCGATTACCGCACCAAAGAACAGCGATTGAAGGATTATAATGCCGTTGCTATTCCACTGGAAGATAATGATATTGAAGAGCAGGCTGCTCGTTGTATGAATTGCGGTATTCCGTTTTGTCATGGTATGGGCTGTCCGTTAGCAAATGTAATCCCGGAATTTAACGATTTGGTTTATAATAACCGCTGGCATGATGCATTAAACGTATTGTTACAAACAAATCCATTTCCTGAGTTTACCGGTAGAATTTGCCCGGCACCATGTGAGGCATCATGCGTACTTGGCATTAATGAAGAACCGGTAAATATTAAAGAAATTGAATTGGCGATAATTGAAAAAGGATTTGAAGAAGGCTGGATGAGTCCGGTATTACCGGCAAAACGGCTTAAAGAACGTGTTGCTGTCGTAGGTTCTGGTCCGGCAGGACTGGCTACTGCATATATTTTGAATCGTTATGGTTATGATGTAATTGTGTTTGAGCATTCAAAACAGTTATGCGGACTTCTTCGTTATGGTATCCCCAATTTTAAATTAGAAAAATGGGTTGTTGACCGACGAATTAAACTTATGGAAGCAGAGGGGATAAGGTTCGAGACTGGTGTAGAAGTTGGGCGTGATCTCTCAAGACGTTATTTACAGGATCGTTTTAATGCCATAGTGCTAACTGGTGGTGCACAGGAGCCGCGAGACTTAAAAGTTCCCGGCAGAGAACTTGATGGAATTCATTTTGCAATGAGTTTTTTAAGTCAGCAGAATATGCGACTATCCGGAGAGGCAATCAATCCAGAAGATGAGATTATAGCAACCGGTAAAAATGTAGTTGTTATTGGCGGTGGAGATACTGGGTCAGACTGCGTTGGTACTTCGTTACGTCAGGGTGCAAAAGAAGTTTATCAATTTGAGATTATGCCAGAACCTCCGGCAGAGAGGTCTGAAAGTACGCCATGGCCGATGTGGCCGTTGATGCGTCGTGATTCTAGCAGTCATCAAGAAGGTGGTGATAGAAGATGGTCAATTACAACCGAGTCATTTAGTGGCGATGGTGGCTGCGTAAAAGAACTTAAATGTGCAAAGGTGGAGTGGGGTGGTGCCGGTCCCAAGAAAATAGAAGGTAGTGAATTTACGGTTAAAGCTGATTTAGTCTTATTGGCAATGGGTTTTACGGGTCCCGGACGTAATAGACTTGTTGCCGAAATGGCTCTTGAATTGAATCAACGTGGCAACATCAAATGTGATGAAAACCACATGACCAGCCGAGACGGAGTTTTTGTTGCTGGTGATATGACGGCAGGAGCATCATTAGTTGTACGTGCAATTGAAGATGGCAAGCAAACAGCAATGTCAGTTGCCAAATATCTTGCCAATCAGTAATCACAAGTAACCGTAATACGTCATGGAAACGGACATTTAATTGTCTGTTCGATGAATCTTGAAAGCTCTAAAGTTGCCAGCACATATTTGAAATCCCAGTTGCAACATTATCCTAGATTCGGCAGTTGACATAGATACAAAAGTGCAAGGTTTTTGTTCACGGGTGCTTACGCTGGGGGGAAGTCGCGCCCGTAGGGTGCGTCGAACTCCCTGCATAAGTGCCTGTGGGCAAAATGTTTGTGCGTCTGTGCTATGCTCAACTGCCGAACCTAGGATTATGCGGAAAACTTG
>CAMZLY010000055.1 GCA_947311825.1 uncultured bacterium | reverse complement strand
GCCCCACTTGTTACACTAGTAAAAGTATCAGCACTAACAACACCAACCATACAAAACATAAACAACACTATCAATTTTCTCATAACATTTACCCCTCACATTCTTAACAAAATGAACCATACTTTTTCACTTTCTAACAAAAAACGCCATTATAGAAAGCTTTTCTTGACATTTATTCCTTGATTATTTTACACCACAACCCAACCAACAGAAACGACCCAGAGTACCGTTTTACGTCCCCGCACAACGGTGCTCTGTGCCGTTATGCAACCACACTGCAGAAAGTCACAACAAGACCCCCGTCACAATCCCCATTGCGTAAACACGTCATTGCGTCAATACGTCATGAAAAGTCCAACCAATTCCATTTTCGGGAATACATCAAAATCTTTATCCTTTACCTTTTACCGCTTAATGTTTACATTTACCGCTTTTAACAGGAGGTTTAATACATGATAAACATTAAAAAAGTTGTGGTTGGTGCATTTGAAGTTAATTGCTGGATCGTATGGGATGAATCGAACAATGCCATTGTTATTGACCCGGGTGCCGATGCCAATAAAATCGAAAAAGCAATAGAAGAAAGCGGACTATCCGTTGCCGCATACTTACTCACACATGGTCACGCCGATCATATTTCTGCTCTTGCCGATATATCACATAAAATCCCCGCTGAACTCGGCATCCATCCAAACGATGCAAAATGGGCTTTCACACCACAAAACAGTATTCCCCCATTCTATCCACAACCGGCAACACCAGAGAAAATAGACCGCTCTTTGGAAGATAAGCAAACTTGGCAAGACGGCAACCTTAATTATGAAATTATAGATACTCCCGGACACACACCCGGCGGAGTATGTTTTTATTTTCCGGCAGAAAAACTACTATTTTGTGGCGACACCCTATTTAAAGGCTCTGCCGGACGTACCGATTTACCCGGCGGCGACTCCAGAGTTCTTGCCAACTCATTGAAAAAGCTCAAACAACTCCCCGGCGAAACAAAAGTCTATTCAGGGCATGGTCCCGACAGCACTATTGAACACGAAATTAAAACAAATTTTTTTATGAAATAAAGCTATCGCACCGTCATAGCCGAGTGCTGTACTTAAATAAACTAGTACAGCAGGGGCTACGACCCTGCGGAAAAATCACATAAACAGAAAGCCATCATGTTTTTTATATTGGCACTTACTATTTTATTTATTTCACCTGCATATTACAGGTTGATAGCAAAAGGGTATAAACCGGCTCTATTTATTATTGTAACTATACTACTTTCAACAACATCCATATTATATATCCAGAATCCTACCGGGATGATAATCAGTATGACAATACCCTTGGGATTATTCAGTATAACGCTGCTATTACCAACAAAGAAAAATGCACCAGGGAAAAAACATCTTCACATTACCTTTAACTGCCCTGAATGCAATAAACCGCTTAGTTTCTCGAGAGAAATGGAGGGTAAAGCCGTATTATGCCCAGAATGTAATGAACTTATTTCTGTGCCATCCGATACAGAAACAACAGCCAATTTTAATACACCTGAAAAACACAACAATGATCTTATTACTATCGCAACTTTCCTGAATAATGATCTAGCGGATATATCAAAGCAACAATTAGAAGCATCAGGGATAACCACATTCCTCCCTGACAGTGCAACATCACATATTTATCCTGGTCTTAGTTGGGCTGGTGGTGGCACCAGACTTATGGTTGCAAAATATGATGTTGACCTAGCATTGGAAATATTAAACATCCCTAAATCAGAAATAGCCCTCCCTAACAACTTCACACCTCCACCGGCATCGCCTGAATCTGAATATCACAACACATTAGCACTACATATTACTTACAGTATTCTATCCGGCCTTATTCTAACTCCCATTATTCTAATTTTGTTGAACTTTAATCCACACGATCATAATACAATTCTGATATACAAAATATTTATTAAAACCACTCTTTTAACATTCCTACTACTACTAACCTCTAATTTCATAAAAACAAAAACACAGATTTAGAAACGTAGGTAAATTAGCTCTTTAAAAAATAATTCACTTATGCAACAATGGGCACATTAGAAAACTAAATAAGGATTTTTCACCATGTCAGACTCTATTTTTACAATTGGTGCAGAGGGTATCAATACTGCCAAAATTGTTGATGATATACGTAAGAAAGTTGCTGCGAATATGGAACTCGGTGTTTATACCGATGTGCGTGTTGCCCGTGCCGAACGAACAAATCTAGCCAACCTCAAGAATGAAGATAATTTTCTCGCCTTCTATCTTGAATGCCTGCGTGATGCCGTCTTTGTTGATATCAATGATTTTGAAATCCATGAACAACGCTCAAAATTCAATAAACCACTAGTTTTACTAAAAAAAACGATCTGGAAACTACTTAAATTTTATACCTATAGAATGTGGACACAACAAAACCAAGTTAACGGTCTGCTATTGTCCGCACTGGAAAGTAGCGAAAGCAAAAATCAAGAAAAAGTTGATGAGCTGGAAAAAAGAATTGCAGAACTAGAAAGTAAGATTAAACCAAACAAATAACCCGCAACTGATAACTAGTAGCTGACAACCCACCTACACCGCTAACGCGGAGTATGGCGGGCAAGCTGATAACTTAATAATGAATATAGCATTTACAGCACCACGATTTCTTGAAGGCTCCACTATTGGTGGTGCCGAAACACTTTTAAAACAGCTTGCCATTCATCTGGTTAAGGCGGGACATGACGTTTCGTTTCTTACCACCTGTGCAACCGATCATATAACCTGGGCAAATGATGTTCCTTCCGGAATCAAAGAAGTAGATGGTCTAAAAGTTTATTTCTTTCCTGTTGACGGCAATCGCGACTTAGAAATATTCCATACAATCCAACAAGCAATTTGTAACGGCAAACAAGTATCAAAAGCCGAAGAAG
>CAMZLY010000054.1 GCA_947311825.1 uncultured bacterium | reverse complement strand
GGGGTAAACGTCTAGCAAACCACACTATTTGGCAGCCACCAACCTAGTATTCCAAGGTAGCAGATAATCAATATCCTCAGGTTCTTTGATAAGCTCTTCAAATAAAAACTTGATGTAGTCAAAGGGAGTGAGTTCATTGGCTTTAGCTGTTTCAACCAGGCTGTATAGTACAGCACTGGCATTTGCCCCATTTTCAGTATTGCTGAATAACCAGTTTTTTCTGCCAATGACAAAGGGTTTGATGGAGCGCTCGGCGCGGTTGTTGTCAATATTGAGGTTGCCATCTTCAATATAGCGCACTAGTTTAGGCCATTGTCTGAGGTTGTAGGCAATGGCTTTTCCCAATACGGATTTAGGAAGTACTTGCGTAGAGGACTTACCCAGCCAGTCTTTGTGCTTCTTCAACAGGGATTTTGATGATTCTTGTCGTACTTGCCACTTTTCCTGCGCTGCCTTATTCTTTATTTCTGCTTCTATCCGATACAGCTTTTGTATCATGGCAAGTGCTATATCTGCTTTACCACTTTTTCCTTTGGGTTGGGCTTTTTTTCTCTGTAAATTTACGCCGCGCATGGTGCAAATATAAAAAACGGTTTATCAATGGACGGGCATACCAGTATCTATCGGTATTGCCTCTACAAAAACCTTATCAAAAATTGCCAACCATGTCGCCAAAAAAAACACCTAAAGCTCATGGCGTTTTCATCTTTGAAAATCAAGTACAGATTGATAGTGTATTAAAGAAAATTGAAATTGGTGATATTTGGGGAGTAGGCAGAAAATGGTCTGCTAGCTTAAGAAACAATGGAATACTATCCGCCTATGATCTAGCATAAGCCGATGAGGGCTGGATAAGAAAAAAATATAGTGTCGTTATGCAACGCACCGTGCAAGAACTCAATGGCAAAAGCTGTATCTCTATCGACGATTTACCCGAAAAAAAACAGCTCTTAGTATCGCGAAGTTTTAGAGAACGCGTCACATCTTATGATCACATACGCTCATTATTAGCAGGCTACATCAGCAGTCGAGCCTGTGAAAAACTTAGACTTCAGGGCAGTGTAGCCAGAGCATTAGCGTGTTTATTCGTACTAGACCCTTTAGCGAAGGGGCGACCTATATAGCAACTCCATGACCATTCGTTTAAATCAATATACAGCGGACACCTCTACATTAATCAAAGCGGGCAATTATACCTTAGAAAAGATATTTAAAGACGGTTATGACTATCAAAAAGCAGGCATCATGTTATTTGATATTGCGCCAGATCATCGTCAACAGCTCTGCTTATTTCAAGCTGAAAAATATGATAATAATGCACGTAAACGAATGAAGCTACTCGATCACATCAATGGAAAATACGGCAAACAAACCTTACGTTTTGCCTCTGAAAGTAAAAAACGCTGGTATATGCACCAAAATCATCTCTCACCTGCCTATACGACTCGGTGGGAAGACCTGCTGATTGTGAAGTAAAAGAATAATTGCCACCCCCCATCTTTTTCACGCTTTTATAGATTAAAAAACAAGAGATTACAAAACAAGCAAAAAGATGGGGGGTGCTGTTATATACCGTACAAAATAATCGCCTATTCGTGGCGTACCCAATTCAAACCTTAACGCACAGGATAATTAGAAGTTCCTTTCAAAGTAAAATTAAATATCCTATAACCAGAGTTTGGTACTCTGTATTTTCCCATATCCATTCCACTAACATAAATAGTTACTTTTTCACCGCAAGCAGCTTTACCTATATCAAGTTTATAATATCCATTTCTGGGATATGTGTGCTTACTATTCCAGCTAGTACTAACTTTTCCACCAGTACCATTGACCTTAGAACCATCTGTTCTTTTTGCAGAACCTTCAAAACCACACGCTAATGTTGCGGAAGACATGATCACTAATGGTAAAATAATTAGTAATTTTTTCATTGTTAATACCTCTACATTCGTTATAAAACTAAAGATTATGATCTATTTTGACCTAACAGTCGGCAGTATGTTTTATGAGGCTACCGTTGCATAAAGCAATAATTGATTATACAAGCTACTGCTATTAATTTTTTGCTCATTTATTATTTATTATTTATTTAAAAATATCCAACGGTCTTCACTCATAAAAAATAAATTACCAAACGCTGGATACCCCGTTCTCTTCGTCCCATACAGCAATCATACAGGCACAGGTCTAATAGGGCTGGACAAACCTTACGCACTGAAAGTATATCCGTAAATATACCTTATCGGGCACTATCATGTTTTGTACTCATGAGGCGAAAGCCAAGGTCGTTGTTGCGGTTGTCTGGCGAGTTGTTGTTGCGATTCGCAGATCGCAAGTTCCTCGCGTTGTTATTCCAACTACCGCCACGATTCACGCGGTTCCGACCTGATTACCTATTAGCCTATTGCAAAGGAAGATAACAATAATGATTGTCGCAACCGATGCGTATTAGCATGTTGCATATGTGCAATCATGCTTTGAACAGATGCAGATAAACTTTCTACATCAATTTCACCCGATTGATAGGCTTTTTCTAGCAAATGCTTACGCCTTTTAAAACGTCGTAAGCTTTGTGAATTCAGCCTGATCAAATTAGGAAAAATAGTAAAACCTAAAAATGGCACACCTTCTGTTACAGGTGCAATTTGAGTTGCTGACTCTTTTAAATGTAATTTTAAATGCTTTAAAAGAAACCTCTCCATTTTATTAATAGTACACTGTAACGCTTGCTTAGTTTCAGCAAAAATTAACATATCATCCATATAACGCATATAGGATTTAATGCCTTGTCGATCTTTTAATTGATGATCAAGCTCACCAAGATATAAATTTGCAAAATATTGACTGGTTAAGTTACCAATGGGTATGCCTTTTCCTGCCACCATATCAGGTAGAGGATGATCAATTATTTGATCTAATACTGAAAGTAAAGGCTTGTCCTTTATAATCCTGCGTAACAATTGTTTGAGTATCTGATGATCTACCGAATCAAAATACCGCTTAATATCACACTTTAAAAAATAAAGATAACGACGACTAAAAACTTGCGCCCTTTGCACTGCCTTGTGTGAGCCCTTGTCTGTACGACATGCCCATGTATCAAAGATTAAGCGTTTATCAAAAACAGGTTTTAAAACATTGCATAAGGCATGGTGTACCACTCTATCCCGAAAATCAGCAGCACAAATACGGCGTGGCTTTGGCTCCTTGATTTCAAAAACACGAAAATTACTGGGTTGCCAACACCCTTGAGTCAGTTCATCTTGAAGTTGCAGTAACTCTCTTTCCAAATGAAACAAAAAATGAGCAACTCTTAGTTGTTCTTTTTTGCCCCGTGCTGCCTGTTTTGTTGCCCGCAATAAATTATCAAAGGCTATTACACTATCAAACAAGTCACCGACACGTTTCATTGTGTTTGTTGCCTCATCCAGCCACCTAACATTTTGCCTACTTCATTAATCTGACGCATCGCATGTTCGTAACGCTTGTAATCAAGGTAATGCATCCTGTGTGACAGTCGTAATAAAACTCGTAGCTTTTCCAAACGCAAGTTAGCACGCCTTAGATACTCTTGCTTATTTTTAGCGTAACGTGCTTCTATTAAATCTTCCACCACATCCAATGCTAGACTATTGAGTCGATCAGAAAAAGTAAAACGCACCCGTTTAGGAAAACGTTCTGTTACAGGTAATAACCACTCAAGAAAATCCAGCCACTTTATAAAAATAGGCAGATCGTTATTTTTGTTATTCTTCCCCATTAATTTCGCCGTTTGTTTTATTGTCTTGTTTTAAGATCAACAAAATCTCATTGCCATATTTATCTGCCTTACCTTGCCCAAAACCTTCTACCTTTAACAATTCGGCTAACGACTGTGCACGCACTGACACCATTTCTGCTAATTGCTTATTATTGCAAATCACATACGGTGGCACTCCTTCTTGTTTGCATCGTTCCGCTCGCCAGCTACGCAGGGTATCAAATAATGGCATGTCACCGTCCTTTAATAGCTTGCGCCACGACTCATCACGTTGTTGACGTTTATTCGTCACCTTTGATTTTGGTAACTCTTGAACGGGCTCGTAGATAATAACAACTGCCAGATAAGGCGATTCATTGCGAACAAAAAAGTGTTCTCGAAGCGACAATACAGACTTATCTTTAATAAAATCAATAACAGGCGCATCATCAAACCCATCCAGGGCAACACTAAAGCGTAATGTCATTATTCGCATTAACATCGTGTTTCTCTTCCGCTGGATTCCACCCTTCGCTGTGCGGCTAACGCACGCACGGCTACAGGCGCAATACAGCTACATCCATGCAAAGAGTAAAAGGGTAAAAAAGCCAAGTGATACTAAGGTTTCCTCATGAGGCGAAACCCAAGGTCGTAGTCGCGGGCGTCTGGCGAGCGGCTGCCGCGAATCGCAGAACGCAAGTACCCCGCGAGGCTAAGCCAACTACCGCCACGAAACACGCGGTACCGACCTGATCTTGGCCCTGTCGGATTGCTTTTTGTGCTTCCACGGTAAGTTTTTTCACCATACCGATCTTGAGTCCATTCCCAGACATTACCATGCATATCATATAGACCCCAAGGGTTTGGTTTTTTAGTAGCAACAGGATGAGTGCGCTCACCAGAATTACTATCGTACCACGCAACTTGCCCTAAGCTACCCTTATCATCACCAAAAGAATAGCTCGTGGTCGTACCCGCTCTCGCTGCATACTCCCATTGAGCTTCGGTCGGTAAACTATATTTAAGTGTACCTTCTGCTTTATTCAATCGCCTAACAAAGCGCTGAACATCGTCCCAACTGACTTGTTCTACAGGGTTGTTTCTCCCTTTGAAATTGCTCGGATTACTCCCCATAATCTTGACCCACTGGGTTTGAGTTACTTCCGTTTTACCCATTTTGAATGTACTTAAACAAACTTTATGTTGTGGTAGCTCATCAATGCTACCATCTTCAAAATTAGGATCTCTTCCCATTTGAAAACAACCTGCTGGTATATCCACAAACTCCATACCAATTGAGTTTTTATAAGCATAAGCTGGAACTGCAATAAGTGGCAGTAATGAAGTGGCTAGAATGACTAGAATTTTATTTGACATATGTTCTCCTTAGTTATATTCGGTAATTTATTAATAGCAACAATATTATAAATAGGTTTGCTGATGAGTAGATGATTGTTTTAGATAGCATCCATCTCTTCAATGGTAAGCGCTTTTCCCGTATAGGAAGAGCTAGACTGGGGTGCTTCCAACTCTGTAACAGAAAACAATTCTTCCTTCGTTTTTGCTTTTTTGTAGATAAGTTCTGTTGTATTCATCTTTTAGTCCTGACTTTATTCCTACATCATTTATCACGGTATAAGTACAGTATACCGCAGTAACTTAACTCACTCAAAATATAGGCCAGAATCCATGTTCGAAGCTCTGTCCTGCTGTTTGAAATGGATACCCAAAACATAGGACAACCAAACGCTTGTAAGTAAAAACCAGCCTTTTGTCAGCATTGTAAGCTATT
>CAMZLY010000053.1 GCA_947311825.1 uncultured bacterium | reverse complement strand
CGGATGCAAAACGCGGTCTGCACCTGTATGTAAAGAATGTGCTTATTAGCGAAGCTTGCGAAGAATTATTGCCACAATACCTGCGCTTCATAAAAGGTGTAGTTGATAGCAGTGATCTTCCCCTAAACGTATCACGTGAAATATTGCAAGATGATGTTATTATCCGCCGTATCGGGAAAAGCTTAGTTTCCCGTATTCTTAAAGAGTTGGATAAAATGAAGACTAAAGACTTTGATACATATTTAAAGTTTTATGAACAGTTCGGTACAGTTATTAAAGAGGGTGTTCATACCGACTTTGAAAATTACGATAAATTAAAAGAACTGCTTTTATTTGCATCTTCAAAAAGCGAGGATGGAAGACCTATACTACTAAAAGAATATGTTGAAAGAATGCCTGAAGAACAAAAAGAAATTTATTACCTGACAGCAGAAAGTCTTAGCCAGGCATCGCAGTCTCCACATCTTGAAATATTCAAAAGCAAGGACTATGAAGTTCTATTTCTTATTGATCCAATTGATGAATGGGTTATGCAAAGATTGACAGAATATGATGGCAAAAAACTAAAAGCTATCGACCGTGGTGACATTGATATCCATAGTGATAAAGAAAAAGAAGAACAGAAATCAGCAATGGATGAAGCAGAAAAAACTTATGAAGATCTTCTTAAATTTGTGAAAGAAGCTTTGGATGATGAGATTAAAGAAGTCAAACTATCCAATAGACTTACCGATTCTGCAAGTTGCCTAGTTGCCGACGATATGGGCATGAATGCCAATATGGAACGTATTATGAAGGCTATGAATCAGGACATTCCGCCTGTTAAGCGCATTCTTGAACTAAACCCGGAACATCCGGTTATGTCAAAAATGCTAAGTCTGCTTGGTGATAAAAATGACGAACAACTTAAAGAATACACTGAACTATTGTATGATCAAGCACTACTTACAGAAGGCTCAACAATAAAAGATCCCCGCCGTTTCTCGCAACTTGTAAGTAAACTTATGGTTGGTGCGTGAGCAACAAAAACAGTAATCGCAAAATAGAAGATAAATTTGCAAATAAACCATTTGCCCCCAGCTCCCTACCCTTTTTTTACGGGTGGGTAGTTGTGGTTGTTGCCGGACTTGGCATGATAACAAGTATGCCCGGGCAGACAATTGGTATTTCTGCATTCAAAAACTCTATACAAAATGCACTTGGCGTGAGTGACATTGAGATTAGCACATCCTATATGGTCGGCACCATTCTTAGTGCACTGTTTCTCACATCTATTGGGAAAGCCTTAGATATCCTCGGAGCAAGGCTTATAGCCCCTTTAGCGGCTATAGGGCTTGGTGTAATCACATTCTCATTCAGCAAATGTGATACAATAGCAAATACCATAGGTTCATGGTTGCCGGGTAGATTAGCAGACTGGTCCGGTGTATTGGTTCTCGCAATATTATTTTTTCTATTGCGACTAACTGGACAGGGAATACTCACAATCACCAGCAGAAATATAGTTACTAAATGGTTTAACTATAGGCGGGGGTTTGCAACTGGAATAATGGGATTTTTCACTCAGCCCGCTTTTTCTGCCACGGCATATATTTTTTTCTTATTGATATCAGCTTACGGCTGGCGTGCCAGTTGGCAAATTCTTGGTGGTATAGCAATTGTAATATTTGCTCCAATTGCATTACTATTTTCTAGGGATAATCCAGAAGCTTGCGGCCTAATACCTGATGGTCGTAAATTCCCTGACAACCCAAAAAGTAAAGTCTCACATAAAATATTACATCAATTCACCTTAAAAGAAGCACGCCATACGTTTTCCTTCTGGATCTTTGCTGGCCCCATTATGATGTCAGCATTATTTATTACTGCATTAAGTTTTGATATTGAGAATATTTTTGCTGGTGCCGGTATGACAAGAAATACTGCATTTGCAAGTTTTCTGCCTGGATGCATACTTTCGATGATTATTAGGCCACTCTTGGGAAAGCTTGCCGATAAAATTGAATTAAAGCATATTTTACGTATGCAGCTCATTGCCTTATCCTGCCTAATGACTGCTACAGCTTTTCTGGCTCCCGGTCCTATGTTATGGCTTTATTTATTGGGCATGGGCATAAACTCTGCATGTTTTGGCCTTATAATAACCATTACATGGCCTAACTTTTATGGACGCAAGCATTTGGGAGCCATATCAGGATATATAATGAGTTTAGTAGTTTTCTCCAGTGCTATTGGGCCATGGTTTTTTAATAAACTAAAAACAATAACAGGTGACTACTCAAATGCATCTATGTCTTGCTTGCTCGTGGTATCTATTATCTTTATTTTAACTTTTTTTGTTAAACATCCGCAACTTGCTTATATTTCGGAGGAATAAATTGTTTAAGATCATCATTACAAGGTATTTTAGAGTGAATTTCGGTGTAAATCTATCTTTTATAAAAAAAAATGTAAGAAAATGCAACTTGCTGTTGACATAAATTCTACAAATGGTATCTTCATTCGAGTTTCTGATATTCCGGCGTAGCTCAATGGTAGAGTAGGTGACTGTTAATCACTTGGTTGTTGGTTCGAGCCCAACCGCCGGAGCCAAATATACAAGGAGTAGCAAATGCTACTCCTTTTTTATTTACTATAAATATGAAAACTAAAGAATTATATGATAAATACCTGATCACAAGTATGGTTGCAGGATTTCAACCGGTGGAAGTTGATAATGCCACAGGATGCACCATCACTGATACAGATGGAAAACAATTTCTTGATTGCTTTAGCGGTATATCCGTATGTAATGCCGGACATGGACACCCCAACGTAACAGCTGCCGCCAAAGAACAGATAGATAAACTCGTCCACTGCTGCACTTATGTTTATTACAATCCACGTGCTGGTGAGTTTGCCAAAGTATTAGCAGAAGCAACACCAGGTAAACTGCAACAATCGTTTTTCGGTAATAGTGGTGCGGAAGCAATTGAAGGTGCATTAAGACTGGCAAAACAGCATACAGGTCGTAATGAAATAGTTGCACTAACTCACAGCTTTCATGGTCGCACTTATGCCACACTTTCTATCACAGGAAATAGTGCTCGAAAAATCAATGGTGGACCATACATGCCTGGCGTTTCTTTTGCCCCCGCACCACACTTCTATAGATGTCCTTTTAACTCAGCAACTGAAGAAGAATGTGGCGAAAGATCAGCCTTGGCATTAAGAGATGTAATAAAATATCATACATCAAATAATGTTGCCGCATTTATTGCCGAACCAATTATGGGAGAAGGTGGGATTATTGTTCCACCCAAAAACTACTTTAAATTGGTAAAAGAAGTTTTAGATGATTTAGGCATTCTCTTTATTGCAGATGAAGTACAAAGCGGTTTTGGTAGAACGGGAAAACTTTTTGCAATTGAACATTATGATGTTGAGCCTGATATTATGACTATGGCAAAAGGTATTGCCGACGGATTCCCGTTAAGTTCATTTACGACAACTCCAGAAATTGCAAGTGCATTCAAGCCTGGCGATCACCTCTCAACATTTGGCGGAAGTCCGGTAAGCTGTGCCGCAGCTTTGGCAAATATGAATGTTATGCAGAAAGAGAATCTACCTCAAAAAGCAGAACAAAGGGGCAATACAATTATGATAGCAATGAAGAAGATACAGAACGATTGTGCTCTAATTGGTGATATCCGCGGCAAAGGATTAATGATCGGCATTGAGCTTATCAAAAATAGAGACAAAACACCTGCATCGACAGCAGCCAAAGCTGTTCAAACACTCTGTTTAGAAAAAGGTCTATTAGTTGGTGTAGGCGGAACATTAGCAAACGTAGTACGCCTGCAACCACCTTTAGTTATCAGTGAAGATGAAGTATCTAAAGCAATTGACATTCTCTCCAGTGCAATCAAAGAGGTTGCCAGCGATTATTCATTATACCGCCACGTGCCTCAGAAAAGAACCAAAGCCAAGTAAGAAAATCCTGACCAATATTATCACTGGCAACAGCAACATCACACTCCGGCGAGAAACTGGTTGAAGGAATATAGCGTACATCAATACAATTCTCCGGCAACCCTTTTGGTACATAAAACATACGAAATGTTATAGACCCACTTTCAAATCCCATAATAAAATCCTTTAATATCTGAGGTACTTGCAAAACTATCGTAAGCGTCCGATGGTCGACCTCATTGACATAAACCCAAAGGGATAATAATATTGGTATTGATGGGGATTATGCGGCCTGTTTTTTGCGTGCGGCGAT
>CAMZLY010000052.1 GCA_947311825.1 uncultured bacterium | reverse complement strand
TTCATCGTTTTGTCAACCCCCAACAACACCAGTCTCCCCTAAAATCATTTTGTCCTTCATCGTTTTGTCAAACCCCAGCAACAGCAGTTTTCCCTAAAATCATTTTATCAAAAGACTCACTTAACAATCAGATTTTCCAATGTATACTTTGGCACATGATGCACATCATTATCATCACGGAAATATTTTATATTTCCACCATCATCAACATCTTCAAGCACGACCTCTTCGCCCGGAACACCTAATGCTATTACCAACATAATCTTATAACGTTCATCGATATTTAATTCAGCGGCAAGCTCCTTACGCTGAACAGAACCAATCATACAAGCGCCAATTCCTTTTTCGCAAGCACCAAGCACTATGCTCTGTGCCGCAATTCCATGATCACAGCCCGCAGAATTAGCCGCCTCTTTATCATGTAAAATAATAATATATGCCGTAGGTCGCTCCCCCTCTGCCGGACCATCCCAATCAACCAAATACCCAGCCCAGGCAGTACACTGAAATATCTTTGCATTAGTTTCAGCATCACACGAAAGCATATAACGCAACGGTTGCAGATTACCACCAGATGGTGAAAGCCGACCTAAATCAACCAACTCCCGCAAAACATCAACACCAATACTATCCTGCTTAAAACGACGGTAACTACGTGTTGCCGTAACTAAATCTTTAATATTCATATTTACAATTCCTTTTCTTTGCGTTCTATGCGTTCTTTCGCGGCTATACCTTCGTATTAAAGCTCGCCGCAATCCGATCAGCTAATTCTTTTTCCGTATTTTCCACCAGCTTCTTTGTAATACTAAAAGATTTCTTTCCCGTATTTCTAGAAATAAGATTTAAAGCATACTCCAAATCGTGAAAATTTAGTTCCACCCAACGCTTAACCGTCAAATTATCAGCAAGACAACGCACACTAATAGCTTCACGTGCAGTTTTATTTATCACTAACTTTATTTTGTGCTCATCACGAAACTTAGCGGCAAACAGATCAATATCATTCTGTATAACCTCGCGGCGTACCGACTCTTTATTGTCTAACAAATCTAATAATGCCTGCTCCGGCTCTTTTACAGACTTAAGGTCAATCTTTAACTCCTTAATACCCGTAGATGGTAACTCAAACTTAAAATCCCGAAAAATCTTCTCAAGTATAGTAGTTAAGCCACGTGCACCTGTTTTTTCCTGATAAGCCAGCTCAGCAATAGCCTTAATAGCTTCTGTTGCCATCGATAATTCAATATTATACCCCCTAAAATCACTGGCATACTGCTCAATAATATTTCCTTCAGCTTTTTCCATAATAGACTGAAGATCACCGGCATCCAAAGCATCACAAACAACCCTTACCGGCAGACGCCCAATAAACTCAGGCTCAAACCCATAAGTAACAAAATCACCCGTACGAGCCTTACGTAAATACTCACCATCACTGACATCAGTCACCTTATCCCCCGAGAAGCCAATCGGAGAGGACGATACACGCTTCTTAACCTGCTCTGCCAATGTCCCAAAAGCCCCACTTACAATAAACAATATATGACGCGTATTAACAGTACGCCTAGATGAACTATCACTACCTCCACGTTGCATATCCATTACCGCTTGCATCTGCCCAATAATATCAGTCTGACTAAACAAGCTCACATCCGTCTCTTCCATCAGCTTTAAAAGATTAACCTGCACCCCCCGCCCAGAAACATCCTTACCCCCGCCAGAACCAGTTGCCGCAATCTTATCCACCTCATCAATAAAAACGATACCATACTGAGCAAGACCAACATCACCATCCGCAACCTTAACCAAGTCACGCACAAGATCCTCAACATCATGTCCTACATAACCAGTCTCACTAAATTTTGTAGCATCCGCCTTAACAAACGGCACACCTATCAGACGAGCCATACACTTTATCAAATACGTTTTACCAACCCCTGTTGGCCCCAGTAACAAAACATTATGTTTAATATACTCCCTATCACGCAAATCAGAGTCAACCAGACATTGCCGAACATGATTATAATGATCGCATATAGCAACCGACAAAACCTTCTTAGCCTCATCCTGCCTAATAACAAAACGGTCAAGATAATCACGCACATCACGCGGCTTCAGATCAAACTTTTCTATTGCTTTCAACGTAGCTTCTTTTTTAGGCTTATTCTCGTTCTTAGTATTATCCGGTTTTGCTGTAGATGGTTCCGGCTGTCCGGCAAAAATAAACTTCGCATTACCCAACATTTCCTTCAACTGCTCTTCAATACCTTTTGGCTTATCACCAGATTCATGATCACTCATCTTTTCTCCAAAATTTCTAACCAAACCATAAAACAAAGCGAACATTGTAGATAGATCATCCATAACGTCAACTACATTCTATTCAATGGTCACGAGTCAAAAACCATCCCATCCTAAAAAAAGCCCACAGTAATTCTGTCCTTCTGTTCTCGGCCCTTCCGTCCAAAACAAACAAATTCGTGTATTTGTGGCAAACAAACCTTTTCCGTAGAGCAATCTTTCATTCGTGACACAAAAAAACCGCAACACTAACTGCGTTGCGGTTTCATAATCACTGCCAATACTATTTTTTAGGAGGGTAAACAGCATCCTGAAGAGCCTTACCAACTTTGATCTTCACAACACTCTTACGAGCAATGCGAATCTTTTCACCAGTAATAGGATTACGACCATCACGTGCTTTACGTACTGCTGTTGTAACTTTGCCAACACCAGGAATAGTAAATCCAGCTTTTGCATTCTTTGCAACCTGAGCTACAAGAGATTCTAATGCTGCTTTTGCCTGCACCTTAGTTATGTCCGCATCTTTTGCGATCTGATCAATAATTTCGCCCTTAGTCTTTGGTTTTGCTGCCATCTGTTCACTCCTTTTCCTTTGGTTAATTAAACATTACTAAAACAACTATTATGTAAATTTATATAAGATACGCCCCACCAATGCAACATAATAATAATAATAATAATTTAATTAATGCTGAATAAAGGTGCTTGCAAAATTACTGTGCGACGCAATTTTTAGCATTTTAGGTGAGCAGATTCATAGCTAACCACTACCCTCCGAGCAGAAACAACCATTTTGTTAAACCTTTTCCCGTAGAGCCCTCCGCAAGCTGTGCAAGAGGGAGGGCAGGCAGAAAACAATCTTGTCTAAAATTCTTTTCAGTAGAGCAACATTATTCCGTCTAATCCCTCCGTAGAGCAACATTATTCTGTCATAAAATTATTCTGTCATAATATTATTCTGTCATAATATTTATTGCATTAGAGGCTATTTAATTATATTTTTAAAACAATATGAAGAAAAAAATCGCATTTATACATTGTCATAGACTTATTAAGGATGGATCTGTTGTAGTGGACACGCCATTTCAGGAGCAATAACATCATGACAGAATCAAAAGGCAAATCACCAAAATGGGATATAGCCCGCTCTCAAATAGGAGACGGTAAACTTAGCATCATTATGCCCGCATATACCCTTGGTGCATCCATTGCCGACAACATAATGCATGTACATACCCTTTTCTCAGAGCAGATTCCATTCGAGATCATCGCTGTTGACGATGGTAGCAGCGATAATACCGGCAACGAAATAAACCGCATTGCCAAAGAATTATCAAACATCGTTCCAATCATCCTAACTGACAACGTAGGTAAAGGAGCCGCACTTCGTGCCGGTTTCCACGCATCATCAGGCAGCCATATTCTTCTCTTAGACGGAGACCTAGACTTACCACCTGAACAAGTAGCAAACTTCTTCAAAATAATGGCAAATGCAGATTCTGATATTGTAATCGGATCAAAACGCCATAAAGATTCAAAACTAAACTACCCTTGGCATCGAAAACTTATGAGCAATATATATTATATATTAATAAAATTACTCATAGGCCTGCCGGTCAAAGACACCCAGACCGGCATAAAACTCTTCACACGCCCCGTACTAGAATATGTATTCCCCCGCATGCTCGTCAAACGCTTTGCCTTCGACCTAGAAATCCTATCTATTGCCCACCAAAAAGGATTCACCGTTGCCGAAGCCCCAATAACCATGGACTTCCACGGCACGTTGGGCTGTGCCAAGCCACGAGCAATAAGAAACATCATGAATGATACTCTAGCAATATTTTACCGCATTCATATTCTTAAATATTACCAATCAATACGAGACACCCACATGCCTAACCCACCGCCACTAGTTTCAATCGCCATAGCCTATCCCGCACCAAGCAGTCAACTTGACGAATGCCTTGCCGGTATTGCTAAACAGCATTACAAGAACTATGAAGTCATACTTTTACCAGATTCTTCCCATGAACCGTTATCCATAGGAGATAACTCAAAAACAGTAATTATACCCACCGGAAAAATACGCCCCGCCCAAAAACGGAATATGGGAATCGAGGCGGCAAAAGGAGATATAGTTGCATTTCTAGATGATGATGCCTTTCCCACTGATGACTGGCTCCGAAAAGCTGTTGTCTATTTTTCCGACGACAATATAGCAGCTCTTGGCGGTCCCGCAACAACTCCACCAAACGACAACTTTATGGCACAAATGAGCGGCAGAGTATACGCCAACAAACTCGTATCAGGAAACTACGTCTACCGCTATATTCCCGAACGTGTGCGCGAAATAGAAGATTACCCAAGTTGCAACCTTTTTGTAAAAGCCGATGCTCTACGCCAACTTAAAGGATTCAACACCCGTTTCTGGCCCGGCGAAGATACATTTTTATGCATGGATATTGTCAACAAACTAAAAAAAACAATAATCTACGATCCATGGGTACATGCATACCACCATCGCCGTGCACTTTTCCTGCCACATTTACGACAAATAGGCCGTTACGCCCTGCATCGTGGATATTTCGCAAGAAAATTCCCAGCTACATCACGCAAACTATCATACTTTATCCCATCTATATTCGTTATAGGACTAATTACCGGTGCTATCCTTTCACCTTTCTGTCCATTATGTCGCATATTCTACTTTACAGTCATAGGAATATACACACTACTAACTTTTCTTGCCGCATTCAGCATACGCCCACATGTATGGATAATAACCTGGCTAGGAATAATGCTAACCCACATCGTCTATGGAACAAGATTCTTGATAGGTCTACTTGCATATAAAATGCCAATTGCTGTTGATAACTTTGACCACCCATCTGAAGGAAAAAAATAAATTATATTTTTTACTGTAAACTATATAACAAATACCATACCATACCAATCATTACTTAATTACTCATCAATGAGAAGCAATAAAAGGTTTATTTTATGTCAGAAGAAAAATACTATGTACAGCAGGTAACACATCTTACCGAATCCGTATTCCTTATCAAAATTGATAGACATAATTTTACACTAAAAGCAGGACAACACGTTACATTAGGAATAAAAGGTGCCGCCATAAACCGTGAATACTCCATCTACTCATCCCCCACAGAGCCATATATAGAATTCCTAATTAAAGCATATCCGGAAAGTGAATCCGCACGACTACTCCAACAATCAACTCCCGGAACAGAGGTTGATCTTGCCGGTCCCTATGGTAAATTTGCAATCCCCGACAACCTTAAACAAGATACCCCTATTATATTTATAGCCACAGGAGTAGGTATAGCACCTTTTCATAGCTTCATTAAAACCTTCCCTCAACTAAACTATAAAATTATTCACGGTATCCCACACGCTCAAGATCGATACATGTACAAAGAATATCCCCAAGAACGATATATTGCATGTCTATCAAAAGAAAAAATACCAAACTGTTTTTCCGGCCGTGTAACCGACTATCTTAAACAAAACCAGATAAAACCGGAATCATGCTGTTTTATATGCGGAAATAATCTAATGATAGCAGAAGCCTATGATATTTTACGCGAACAAGGCATATCCAGTAATAAAATATATACGGAGGTATTCTTCTAATGAAAGTAGCAATCTCATACCCACCAATTATCAACGAACTAGGCCAAGTCGCCATGGTTTCTCAAAACAGAAATGTTCAATTTTTCAAACATCCAACATATCTTCTACCGGTAATCCACGCCCAAGCTGCAACTTGGCTACACCAAGATGACATTGATGTTATATGGGACGATGCAAATGCACAACAACTCAGCTATAACCAGTGGTTTGATAATATAATAAAATCATCCCCCGATGTCATCGTCTTTGAAAGCACAACACCGGTAATGAATTTTTATTGGGAACAAACAAAAAAGATAAAAAGCGCATTACCAAACAGTATTATCATAATGACCGGATACCACTCCATGCGCAAACCGGACGAAACCTTGGAAAACTCCCCCGTAGACATTGTGCTACAAAGTAACCATATTGACTTTGTCCTACATCGCCTTATTCCATATATTTCAGAACACAAAGATTGGAGAGAATCATGCGATGTCGATGGTCTTTTAATTCGTATCAACAAAACAAAATGGAGACATACCGGTGCATTCAAACAAGTCGAAGCCTTAGACCAATCGCCAGATATTGACAGGAAACTCATACAATGGAAAAACTATGCGTATGAAAATGGTAATTTTCTGCAGACACCTGGAACCTATGCTACCAGCGTAATTAGAGACTGTACATTCGGCAATTGCACATTCTGCCGCTACAACGGTCCAGACCTCACATTTTCCTCACGAACCATCGAACGTAGCCTTGATGAATACGAACGATTAATAGACGACGGCGTAAAAGAAATTTTCGATGACTCCGGCGTATGGTACAGAGGCGAACAAGCACGAGCATTTGCCAACGGAATAATAAAACGAGGACTACACAAAAAAGGAGTCTACTTCGGATTTAATACACGCTTCGGATACCTTGATGAAGAAACAATCAAACTACTAGCAAAAGCAAATTTCCGTTTTATACTCGTCGGAATGGAAGCTGCAGACGAAGAAACCCTTAATCGCCTAAACAAAGGCTACCTTCCACACCAAGCATACCAAAATCTAAAATGGTTCACAAAGTATGGACTACATCCACATCTAACAATTATGGTTGGTTACTACTGGCAGACGCAAGAAATGCTAGATTTAACAGTAAAAACCGTAAAAGACATGATGTTCAAAGGACTTGCCCGTACCCTCCAAGTAACACTATGCACACCACTAGACTTCACCCCATATCATCAAGAATGTATCGACAACAATGTATTACTTGCAAAAAGTTATAATGAATTTGATATGAGCAGAATTATTGTAAAAACCCCAATCCATGCCGATGCATATTATAAAGCCGTTCGTGATATGTACGGCATTGCAACTGACCCCAGATTCATTTTCAGGCAAATCCTATTCTTATTCTCCGGTAGAAAACGAGACTGGCAATTTCTATTTACATACAGCTTCCGAGCTCTACGTCGTATACGCAACCACATATTTAACCTCACCCGTGCCCAGCACAAATAATCCTGCCGTGCCCTCCATCGCCTTTGCTTGCTATTACCCATAAATAATGCCAGCAATAAGGGTGATAAAATTTACTAGCAAAAGGTGGGGTGAAGCTTTCCGAGCGAGCCAGATAGCTACAGGCTGTCACGGAGTATTCACAACTCCGGCTTCGTCTTCATTTTATTACGGCACAGCAGACAGTAGAGTTGCCCTTTCTTAGTGATTTACGTGTTCTCTGCGATGAATGATTTTCTCTATAAATACATTTCAGAATGCTTACATAGTGTTTCATTTTTCTATTGAGGTACGAAATAGATAAATGAAACATCTATTACCGCCAAGCAGTTTCTTATCCCCTTTATCCCGTCTATCAATGAAATATTCTTTTCCTATAATCTGCGTTAATCTGCGAAATCTGCGGATAAATCCTTTTTTTCGTGCATTCATGGCAATTCTGTTATATCTTCCCCAAAACATCAAAAAGGAATCATTAAAATTGAAAATTTGTATCGCATATCCACCAATACCATCAGAAAAAGGCATACCGCTTCTGTCCCAAAACCGTCAATTCCAATGGTTCAACAAGCCAACCTTCATCTATCCTATGGTACCAGCCTATGCCGCAACATTAGCCAAAGAAGCAGGGCACGAAGTTATGTGGGCAGATGGTATTGCAGAACGCTGGACACCGGAACAATTTGAAAAAGAATACCTAAGATTCAAACCTGAATTCACATTAATCGAAGCAAAAACACCGATCATCAAAGCCTACTGGAAAACAATAAAACGGTTAAAAGAAATTCATCCTACTGGAACGATCGCACTATGCGGAGACCATGTAACAGCCTTGCCAGAAGAATCTATGCAAAACTGCCCCGTTGACTACATTATAACCGGTGGCAACTACGACTTCATCTTTTTAAATATTATTAAGCACCTAGAATCAAAAGAACAAAAAACAGCAATACCAAGCGGTTTATACTACAGAGAAAATAACGAAATCAAAAATAGCGGTAAATTCACTCTCGAACAAGACCTAAACGAACTTCCATTACTCGATAGAGAACTAACCAAATGGGAACTATATTCACAAGAAAATGGAAACTTCAAATATACCCCCGGCACATATACCATGGTCGGTCGAGACTGTTGGTGGGGCAAATGTGATTTCTGTTCCTGGACCACGCTTTACGACAAATGGCACACAAGAACCCCCACAAGCCTGCTTGATGAAATCGGATACCTAATCAGCAACTACAACATAAAAGAGATATTTGACGATACTGGCTGTTTTCCTGCCGGTGAATGGCTCCGAGAGTTCTGCGAAGGCATGATAGAACGCGGATATAACAAACAAATAATATTCGGATGTAATATGATTCCCGGCGTTCTAACCCAAGAACTATACAACCTTATGGGAAAAGCCAACTTCAGATTTGTCCTATTTGGACTAGAATCAGCAGAACAATCAACACTAGAACGCATACACAAATGCGGCAAGTCAAAAGAAATAGAAGAGTCCATGCGTATGGCAAAACAAGCGGGACTACAACCACACGTAACCTGCATGGTAGGCTACCCTTGGGAAACGCTAGAACAGGCACAGGCAACAGTAAATCTAACCAAAAGCCTATTCGACAAAGGGTACATAGACACATTACAGGCAACAGTAGTAATTCCATACCCCGGCACACCGCTCTTTAAGGAGTGTGATGAAAAAGACTGGCTAAAAACCAAAGACTGGGATCGCTATGATATGCGTGAACCAATAATGAAAACAGAGATATCAGATGCAGACATATTAAAACTAACAAGAAGCATCTATAAATCATTCCTAACCCCAAAATTCATCTTCAGAAAAATCAGGCAAATCCGGTCTTGGAATGATATCATCTTTTATTGGAAAGCAGGACTTCGTGTTATAGGACATCTCCTAGACTTCAAATAAATATTTAAAATCCTTTGATTCTATTAATCAGCCCTACCACACTAAATCCAGCCAGAATAACCACACGTGTTATTAAAACCAGCAAAATAACATCCAGCAATTCAATATTAGTCCGCCGAATATACATAACAATAACCATGACCACCGAAGGAATAGCCATCAGCCAAATAAAACCATAACTATGTCTTGCTATTTCAACCATAGCCACAATTCTAATAACAGCTAACAGCCCCCCCGACAGAGCGTATATCCAAATATAATTTGCATACGGAACAAACCCCTTATTCCATGCAGCCACAACAGACTCCCCAAACAACCAGAAACCAACGGCACAAACCACTGTAACAAGAATTCCTGCCCCCACAGCCTGTTCAAAAAACTTTCTTAAATCGCGCCCACCGGCATGCTCCGCAGCCGCCAAAGGAAACATAACAAACACCAATGGGGCAACAAAATATGATGGAATCATGCCCAAGGCAATAACAGCTCCATAGCCACCAGAATCCTCCAATAGAAAATTTCTCACAAATAAACGATCAAAATGCATCAAGACAGTAAAAACCGCTAAATAAACGAACATCGGCAATATAGTTCTCTTAATCACCTTCATCTCATCAGGATAGGCAGACTTCGGTCCGGTTATAGCAGAGCGTAATAAAATAAACACAAGAAAAACCGTTAAACTTGCCGCAATAATTCGTGCAAACATAGCACCTGGCAAGCCCCACCCAAAAGCTCCCACAAAAACCAACATTAAAATTAACATTAAAAAAGGCGAAAAAACAGAAGGAACCGACATCAACTTATAATGTCTTCCCCCCTGAATAACAGCCTGCGTCAATGGACTCCACCAAGCAATAACAAACAAAGCCGCAATAATAGGAATATATATCTTAGAATCAAGATGCAGCCGCTCCAAAATAAAAGAACTCAACGCCATCACCACTAATATCGAAACAACACTGCCCATAACTGCAACTTTGGCGAGATCAGCAATCAATGCACGCCGCTTATCATCATTACCAGCCTCCTTTAGGCGACTAATTGACTTCACTCCAACCTGAAAGATAGCAACCGTAGGAATCGCAAGAATAGCCAACGTAGAAATCACCGGCTCAATAGCACCAAAATCAACCGACTTCAAAACACGACCAAGAAACAGCCTAGAGATTAGATTAGCAATATCACCGCATCGAGAAATAATAAAAACAATTAAGGCTCCCCACCCTAATGGTCCTAACTTAGATTTTAATTTTAAAATTATATTTTTCATAACTACTTTTTACACTGTATCTACCTATCTCCGAGAGGTAGACCGTAGAGCAACAATCATGCATACCTGTTACCTCTCGGAGATAGGTAACTACGCACCCTACTTAACAATAAATTTTTTCCGTAAATAAGCCGTTGTCGGAGGATTGTCCCACCCTGTCCACGGTCTCATCAACTGCTTCCCTGACTGCATATTAATAAATGCATTTGGCATAAATTGCCATTCGCTCATTATAGGAAACATAATATCCCACCGTATAACCTTATCCCAACTTGCATCATTTTCAACGGTTGGCCACGCTGTAGGCTTAATTTTAGAGCACTCCCAACTTGCATCACTAACAATTTCATCATTATGCAAGCGTATATATACTGATATTAATGCATTTCTTCGTGAAGGAACTGCCTCCAATGTCAAGTCATGCATACCAGAAGAAAGAGAAATCGGTATTACATTTAGCACAGATTTATCCCGTCCCTTTCCAATCAATTTACCATCAATATATAATTTATAATCAGCGTTAATATGAGAACCTAATAAAGCATTTGTTTTCGACTTGTGAAACCACAATAATTTTTTCGCCTGCTCTACCACTTCAGGAACTTTTGATTCCGTTACAATCTTAGCATAACTATTGCTGACAACATCAAAACCACGTATTTCCTCATCATAACGAACCGCTCGCAACGACAGCATTTCTGACCAAGCAGGATTCTTTATACGTTCAGCATAATACAAACATCTATTCATAGCATCTTTATATAACCCGGCACGCTCCAGCTCAAAAAGATTTGCCATCACTGCCCCCATTTCCACCTGATCAAATTTCGGGTAACGTAAATCTACCGCAGGAATAACTGTTCTTACCGATACAGGCTCATCCTGATACCAATATGCCACTGCCGACATATAGCCCCGACTTCTATTACCATCACCAAACTCAAAACTAACACTCAAGCTTTTATCAAAACGTACAGCATCGCCAACATGCAACCTATACTGACAAGTATTCATTGCCGCTTTTTCCAATAAGCCATGCGTCGGCAAATCAAATAACCCATAATAATACCATGCCCCATTAAAATAATCCTCTAAGCCCGTACCATGCAGTGCTGGTACCGACTCCCCATCAAC
>CAMZLY010000051.1 GCA_947311825.1 uncultured bacterium | reverse complement strand
CATTCACTCAAAACTTGTAGCGTTGGCTCTATGAGCCAAAAACGCTTAATCTGCATCGCACATTCACTCAAAACTTGTAGCGTTGGCTCTATGAGCCAAAAACGCTTAATCTGCATCGCACATTCACTCAAAACTTGTAGCGTTGGCTCTATGAGCCAATCCTTCCCGCAGGGAAGCTCGCCTTCATGCGAGTTCTCATAACGCATCATGAACACAACTAGGGCTTTGCCCGTCGCTATTGGCTCACAGAGCCAACGCTACATCAATACTGCTTACTAGCTCACGTATTTTTCAATAATTGGTGCAAGTGATTTCTTAACATCTATCGGTATAGCATCAGGAGCAGTCATGAGAGCATTTTTTAACGATGAGCCACACCCGCATTCCAAACTCTCCGGCATACTACTAACCACTGCCTTCACAATATTACGCGACAGCTCCGCATTGCTACGAACAGTTGCAATAACCATTTCCACGCTAACAACCTCTTCCGTCTCACGCCAGCAATCATAATCAGTCACCATTGCCATTGTCTGATAGCAAATCTCAGCTTCCCTACACAGTTTCGCTTCCGCCAACGAGGTCATGCCGATAATATCAAACCCGAAACTACGATTAAAATTAGATTCTGCTCTAGTTGAAAATGCCGGGCCTTCCATATTCACATACGTACCACCCTCAACAATTCTTGTATCCTTATCCGGCATATCGCCCACAACCGTACGTGCCGCTTCAGCGACAACCTTACGCAATGCCGCACAAGTAGGATCGCCAAAACTCACATGAGCAACCACACCATTACCAAAAAACGTATGTCCGGCACTGTTCTTAGTACGATCAAAATACTGATCCGGCAACACAATATCACCAGGACGCAAAGACTCCTTAAGGCTTCCCACCGCACTAATAGAAACAATACGCTCAACACCAAGTTTTTTCATCCCAAAAATATTTGCACGATGATTTATCTCAGATGGAAGCAAACTATGACCACCACCATGACGCGGCAAAAAACAAACATCAACCCCATTAAGCACACCAGTCACATAACAATCCGAAGGAGTGCCAAAAGGCGTCTCAACTTTACATTTCTCCACTTGCTCAAGCCCATCAATACTATAAACCCCGCTTCCACCGATAATGCCTAATTTCATTTCAATTCTCCATTCTTATTTTTAATAAAATTTCACAAAACTTGTAGCGTTCGCTCTCAGAGCGAAAAGAGCTTAATCTACATCGCACATTCCCGCACAAAACTTGTAGCGTTCGCTCTCAGAGCGAAAAAAGCTTCATCTATAACGCCTCGCACAACCATCGGCTCACAGAGCCGACACTACATATCTCTTCCCCAACAACACACAACTTGTAGCGTTGGCTCTATGAGCCAAACCCTTTCCGCAGGAAAGCTCGCCCACGGCGAGTTCACTTTCCCCTTCAAAATTCATAGTTGTGCGTTGGCTGTTAGGCGTTGTTTACTTCCTTCTTGGTCTATTATTCCTACGTCGCCGTCTTACCCGTTTAGGCTTATAAGCATCAGGATTCTCCTGCAGATACTCATCACGCAATTTAATCCACGGCTTCAACAACTTCATATCTCCATCATTAGCTTTTAAATCTATTTCATATAACGCCAATGCCTCAGGAAAAGCTTCACGACCAACAAGCTTCTTAGGTGCTATTCGCCGTTTCCCACCAGGTTTAAAATAACGCTGCATTGCAAAAATATGGACAATATGATAAAATACTTTTTTAGGAAGATTATATCGCCGTGACATATCCTGCAAAACAGAGCGGGCAACATCTTCATGATATACCCGTTTTCCCTCGCTTAATAAGTCTTCCAAAGCCTCCTGAAAAGGTGCATAGTACAAAGTTGCAAGCATCAATGATGAACGTACACGCTCAATTGTTGACAGGCCTCCATCCAATACCGCAAGATATCTCCATATCGGCGACTCCTCACCCCGTTTCCCCCGTGAAATAAACTCATCAAGATCAGGCAACATAACCGACATCAATTTAGTTTTGTGAAGCATTTTAAAAGTAGATTGTGCGGCACCGAACATAAATAATTTATATATTTCTTCAATTAACCGAGCCGACGATGCTTTCTCCATATCTTTATAATTAGCCGAAATGCCCTTGTATGTTTTGCGTTCAATATTGAAATTCAGCCGAGCAGCAAAACGCACAGCACGCAACATCCGCACAGGATCTTCCTTAAACCGAATGTTCGGATCACCAATACAACGTATTACCTTCTTTTTAATATCGGCAAGCCCGCCCACATAATCAATAATATCAAAACTTCTTACATCATAAAAAAGAGCGTTAACAGTAAAATCACGACGAAAAGCATCTTCCTCGGGGGTACCAAAAGTATTATCACGTTTTTGATAAAGATCATCTTTATCCTGCTTATCTTTCGCATCAACATCACGACGAAAAGTACTGACCTCAATAATTTTGCCACGAAACATAATATGCACCAGTCGGAATCTACGCCCAATCATAATACTATTTCTAAAAAGACGATGTATTTGTCCAGGATGGGCATCAGTAGAAACATCAAAATCTTTCGGAGTCTTTCCAAGCAACAAATCACGAACGCCCCCACCGACAAGATATGCCTCAAAACCATGGGCTTTCAAGCGTCGCATAACCTTAATTGCATCATCGTCAATATTTTTACGAGACACAATATGTTCCGAACGCTTAAGAATCTTCTTTTTTATTTTTGCCACTACAAAACCTTTACCTTCATTACAAACACAATACTGCTTAAAGTGAAATCATCTACTAGTGAGCTAATATAGTCAACCTCAAAATCATCTCAGTACACCCCCAAAACGCCAATACCAACATTCACAAAATTCCATTGACAAAATACAGTTAAAGTGTATTGTTGCCAGTTATTAACAACCCCAACTATATTAGCTCTGGCTTGGGTGAGACAGTTTTGCAGGCACCTCAACATATATATACTTAAAAAAAACTTACAGCTAAATTATATTATGAAACAATTATCAAAACAGTATAAAAATGAATTACTTAATAATGTTATTCCATTTTGGACAAAAAACTGCCCCGACAAAAAGTATGGCGGATACTTTACCATGCTTGATTACGATGGCTCTGTTTACGAAACCGCAAAATATATGTGGATGCAGTGGCGTATCGTCTGGATGTACTGTGAATTATACCAACAGATAGAGCCAAAACAGGAGTGGCTCGACCTCGCACAACAGGGATACGATTTTCTTACTAAATACGGTAAAGATAAGCAAGGAAGGTATTACTTTGCACTTGCACAAGACGGCACCCCTACTATTGCTCCATACAATGTATTCTCAGAGTGCTTTGCCGTTATGGGTGCCGCCGCACTATATCGCATTACCGGTAACGAAAACGTTAAAACCGAAGCAATAAACGCCTACAACCAGTATCAAGCAAGAAAAAACAACCCCAAGGCCGAATGGAGCAAATCCCTACCCGGCAGCACCAACTACCTTAGCCTAGGTTACTATATGATGCAGGCTAACTTAGACCAAGTAATGGCCGACTGCCTTAACGATTATTCCTACTTAGAAAGTGCGGCAGACAATGCCAACCTTGTACTGGACAAATTTTGGAACCCTGAAGAAAAAGTTATATTTGAAAATGCTCTTCCCGATGGAACTTTCGACCTAAAATCCGTTGCCGGACGTCAACTAAACCCAGGTCATGCTCTGGAAGCAATGTGGTTTTTAATGAATACAGCCAAACAACGTGGCGACGAAAAAACTATTGCCAAAACAGCAGATATCATATTGCATACACTGGAACACGGTTGGGACACAGAATATGGCGGAATTTACTATTTTATGGATGTGCAAAATAGACCCCAAATAGCACTGGAATCCAACATGAAACTATGGTGGGTTCACTGCGAAGCATTGATTGCATGCCTAATGGCAGATAAATATACCGAAAATAAAAGATTTAAAGATTGGTTTACCAAGGTTCATAACTGGACATGGGAACATTTCCCAGACAAAGAAAATGGTGAATGGTTTGGATACCTTGATCGTCAAGGCACTCCTACTCACCACCTAAAAGGCGGCAAATGGAAAACCTTCTTTCATTTGCCAAGAGCTTTGCTAATATGCAGTCAAATTTTAGAGTAAATTGAGACACTCTATAAAATAGTTAGAAACGGACTGTATACTTATGAAATCCGAAATATTAAATAATATTTTTAAAATTGACAAAAACAGAATACTGGAGCCCTTTATTGAAGATCACCTCCGTAAATTCAATAATGGCGAGTGGTTGAATGCAGAATTTAGCCCCTTAAGTGACGAATGGATTTGCAAAAACAGAATAATCGCCGATGTAGAACAGGAAGCAGAAAAAAATCTACTTAAAATGGCGGCAAATATCCGTAATAATACAACTTTAAAATTCTTATTTTTTCACTGTTCCAAACTGCTCTATGGAGAAAATAAACTATACCCAAATGCTATAACTGATTGGCCTGATTTCTCTGAACTTCTTAACGAAGGAAAAGGGTCAATGTTTCTGCTATTGCTAAGTTTTCATGCCATTGACCACATCATTGCAATTCATAAAACCATGAATATTCCAAAGGAAATTACTTTGGCAACCTGTGCCGATGTAGGGAGTCGTGTCCAAATATCCAAAGAGTTCAAAAATGGAGAGATTGGTATATCAACAATCTGTCTTAACTGGCATAGAAACAACTTTGTTTCGGGAAGAATATTTCAAATAGGCAGATTACAGTTTCATTTAGTTCAGTTTGCTCACCCCTTTCGTCTTTATCGAAAAAAAATGACATGTGAATATATAACAATTTGCGAGCCGGGACTAAGCGTTACACCGAATGGAGCTCTTGACGGAGCAGGAAGCAAATTAAACGTAAACAGCTGGATAACAGAATTTACGCTTTCAGATAATAAAATCAAAGCAAATCAAGTTGATGATAAAACAGGGAGAATCATCAGGAAACCAATACTATTCTCCACGACAGAGTGGATACCGATAGTTAATTCTGATTCACTGGTTATGAATATTCATATACCACGCGGTCCTCGTATATCCAATAAATCCTTCTTTGATTCAATAGCACATGCATTTGACTTTTTTGAGAAACAAAAAGAACCTACAGTAACTCTTGATGCAGCTATTTGCACTTCTTGGATGTTTGATCCCGTCCTCCAAGAATTTCTACCAGACAGCTCAACTCTAATCTCATTACAAAAAGAATCACATCTTTTCCCTTTTCCTACACTAGATACTAACTGCGGAATTTACTTTATTTTTGGAAAAGAACAAATAGACATCAACTCTGCCCCTATTGATACATCGCTAAGAAAAGGCGTAGTAGAACACTTGAAAAATGGTGGTATACTCACCGGCGGCGGTATGATATATTTTAAAGATGAACATAACCTAAAAAAGGAATAAAATGATAATTAACAAAACAAACTGTAATTTTGAGCGTGAACCACTAGCCGCCCCTTTTGGATTTAAGGGTGGATATTTAAGCGAACTATGGCAAAGCGTCGTTAAGCTAGAAAATAATTCTGAACAGTCCGGCATAGGACTCGGACTTCAAAGTACACTATGGTCAGATTCCTCTGTTTTTATTGGCAATTCAGAATCAGCCGGCAACAGCATGATGTTTCTTGCTACAAGCCACGCCGCAAAAGCAGCAATTGACATGGACTGGACAACCCCTATAGAACTACTAGATCAACTTCTCCCGATAACTTATGAATATGCAAAAAAAGTCACAAATAATCCTGATTTACGACTTACATTTGCACTAAACGCACTTGTAGCAGTTGATAATGCTGCTTGGCTCTTATATGCTGCCGAAAATGGCATCTCAAATTTTGATGACCTCATCCCAAAAAGCACCCAGGCTGCACTCTCTTTTAAACAAGACAAACTAGCCGGTATTCCGCTAATGAGCTACAATGTACCTCTAAAAGGAATTGCCGCAACAATGGACGATGGCTATTTTTTCCTTAAAATAAAGATCGGCTCTGACCCAGATAAAGATGGCAACCTTGATAAAATGCTGGAATGGGATAAACAGCGCATGCTAGAAATCCACGAAGCAGTAAAAGATATCGAAACACCATATACCGACTCAGGGAGTATCCCGTACTACTTCGATGCCAACGGACGTTACGATAGCAAAGACCGCCTTATGAGCTTTATTGATTATGCCGACAAAATCGGTGCATTAGAACAAATAATCATTATTGAGGAACCATTTCCTGAAGAATACAAAGTTGACGTATCAGACATCCCCGCAAGACTGGCCGCTGACGAAAGTGCACATTCAGATGAAGATGCTGTTGAAAGAATTGAACTTGGCTACAGTGCAATAGCACTAAAACCTATTGCCAAAACTATGAGTATGAGCTTTAAAATTGCCGAAATCGCACACAAGAAAAATATACCATGTTTCTGTGCCGACTTAACCGTCAACCCCATCATGGTAGATTGGAACAAAAATGTTGCGGCACGTCTTGCCCCGCTACCTGGAATGAAAGTTGGCGTAATAGAATCCAATGGTCATCAAAATTATCGTAATTGGAATGACATGTTAAGCTATCACCCATCCCATGGTGCAGACTGGATAGAATGCCATAACGGGCTATACAACCTTGGTCAGGATTTCTATGCACAAAGTGGAGGAATATTCACCCCAAGCAACCACTACAATAGCTTTGTATAAATTACCCAACGACAAGGCAAGCTCTACCAACCAGCCTATAGCCGGATGCTATAAATTACTCCCCAAGTACAGCAGGCACTACGAGCCTGCGGTCACGTGGCAGACATAATATTTAATCCGCCGATTAGGCAGATTAAAAACAATCCTGTCCAAGTATCAAGGCCAAAAATCCTACGCAATATAGCACAGGGTGCCAACCCTGTGAACAATCGTAACAAAAACCATCAGCCCTGAAAGGGTGACGCAAAAATGAAACACGCAATACCCTGCCCGCCAATATTGTAAAATAATACCAAATGTCAATTGTCAGACACTCATAATCTGCCCTACAGTTTTTTACACCGTTCTTTCAATTAATTTTTCCCGGAAAATATGCACCACACGCATAGCGTCATTAACAGATGGCTACTTCAACCGTACGCCCAGTCGGTAAAACCCGCCTTCCTGCAATTTATGAACTGTGTCAGTATAACTGCCTTGAGGATATGCAATATTAGTTTCCATCGACACAAATTCATCAGGCAAATTGGTTGACCAGTAAACCTCGTAAAACCGCCCGACAATGGAATCCCAACTGATAACGAATTCGGCAGATTGCGAGTTCGTAATCGCAGTTACACGAAAATATGAATTGGAATTTATTGGATTCATACCCGTTATACACTCTTGACCATTATTTTGTCCATCACCATCAGCGTCAGCCGTTGCACTCATATTAGTCGGGTCACCGCCATATATTGATTCCCACCAATCCGGCATCTCGTCGCCGTCGGAATCAACAAATTCATAAACGCCCATATCCACAGAGCCGTTCCAGACACGCGACTGTCCGTCAAGATCGCTATCACCTGGAGCATAAGCATTATTACCGCTGTCTATACACGGCGAACCGCACCACAAATGATAATTTCCGGTTGCAATATCCGCAAATTGAGGATTGATGGCAATATTTCCTATGCCGCTTATCGCCGGAGTTGTACAGGAGTATGACATTGAGGGACTACCGTAATAATTATCACCGGATTGTTTTGCCGTATTATAGTAAATAATGCTGTTTCTTAATGTAGCATACATGCATCCGCCGCCATAATTGGCAGAATTACTCGAAAGAGTACAATTATTCAGCGTTCCATAGTAGCAACCTCCGCCCCAGCTTGTCGCCTGATTATTCAGAAAAAGACAGTTATAGAATGTTCCATAGAAACTCCCGCCGCCATTCTGAGATGCCGAATTGTTCAGCAACCGACAGTTGTAGAATGTGCCCTTATAGTTTCCACCTCCGCTGAATGTGCATGAGTTACTGGAGATGACGCTGTTGTAAAGCGTACTTTCATAACTTCCACCACCACCGTTTTCACATGAATTTCCTGATATTACACAGTCGTAGAGCGTTCCGTAAAAGCAGCCGCCGCCGCCAAAATATGCCGAATTGCCGGATATAATACAGTTTGTAACCATTGCATTACTGAGGTACATATTTACTCCCCCTCCGGCGCGATCGTAGCTTGCATTGTTGAATCTCATGGTATGACCGTTGGTAATGGTAAAACCAGAAAGAACACCCGCATTCATATATACGCAACGCACAGCATCATTGCCATTCCCGCCACCAGTGGCCTCTCCCCCCTTGATAATGGTGGTATCCGGACCATTTACGGAACGGACAGTGATTTTATTCGTGATTACCAGACGATTGAGAGAGGCGTACCCGGGCGTTACAGTCGTTCCTGAATCATATATGCCATTGGTAACCCATACCGTACCGCCGATTACATCTTTTGCCTCATTTATTGCATCCTGAATATTTGTCGCAGCCATAACCCAGTTTGTATATGGCAATAATGAAGATATATTACCTGCATTCACATAGTATTGACCATCAACGATATGAACCGTATTCGTAGCGAAAACCCCGCCCTGATTATCGTCGTTCCAGAGTGTTACTTTAACCTCATACTCTCCGGGCACAAGCCACTTATGCCGCACATACAAGGAATTCTCTACGGATTCGCCATCCCCGAATGTCCAGAGATTAGAAGCTGCTTCACCATGTATCACGGATGAAAATGAGAATTCATATCCCACCGCCACGGACTTTGTGTATTCCGCCAATACCGGTGCGGCACTGATTGCTCCGTTGAAAGGCGCAAGCGGTTCATCACACCCAATTGACGGTGGCGAAAGCCAGGCTTCTCCGTCTATATCGCTTCCTGTAACAGGAAAAGAGCCTGTGCCAACACAGGGAGAATTCGTATAAATATGCGACACACTAACCAATATAGGGTTATTGGTTATATTACCTATACCGCTGGCGAGAGGAGTTGTGCAGGAGTATGACATTGAAGAACCGAACCAGTTGTTATCTGAAGAACCGACTGTATTAAAATAGATAATACAGTTGCGTAGCGTATCCCAACTGCTCCCCCCGCCGGAATCGACGGCCGTATTAAACGTAAGAGTGCAGTTGTGCAAAGTACCATCACTGCTTCCGCCGCCATCGTGAACGGCCGAATTACCTGTGAGCACACAGTTGTTCAAAATGCTCCAACTGCTTCCGCCGCCACTGCCCGCCGTGTTACCTGAAAATATACAGTTATTCAGTGTGCCCCTTTTGCTTCCGCCGCCGGAGTATTCGGCTGAATTACCAGAAATAATGCAGTTTTCAGCTACTCCGGTTCCACCGTAAAAGCAGATTCCACCACCGGACCGGTCATAGTCCACGTAACCTGTAGTCTCGGTATGGCCGTTAGTTATAGTAAAACCGGAAAGCAGTCCTGCGTTCATATAAACACAACGCACGGCATTAGATCCATTGCCACCCCCCGGCGCCTCCTCCCCCTTGATAACAGTGACCAGCGGACCATTTACGGAACGGACAGTGATATCATTGGTGATTATCAGGCGATTGAGGCAGGTATGACCAGGAGTAACGGTGGTGCCGGCATCATAAACACCGTTGGAAACAAAAACGGTATCGTTCGAGAATGCCACATTCACCGCATCCTGAATATTTACTGCGGCATTGGTCCAGTCGTCATAGGGCGGAGAGGGATTTGTGCTTCCTCTGTAAACATAAAGTGTAGCTCCATGGGATAAAGTTACAAAAAGAAATGCGCAAAAGAATATGCTTCCATGTGATTTATAAAAAGGTATAGACATAATATATTTTCCCTTGAGCTTCTTGCAAAACTAAAAATTTTGGCTCATAGAGCCAACGTTACAACCGTTTTATTATCTAAAACGTATTAAATGAGCATAAAACTTGTAGTGTT
>CAMZLY010000050.1 GCA_947311825.1 uncultured bacterium | reverse complement strand
GATTTGGCGTTGGCTCTTTGCCGGTATTCTCATCTCCGCCGCTATTACCACTTGGTTGCCGAAAGATTTATTCCAAAACTATCTTGGTGATAACATCTGGCTATCAATGTTTCTCGTATTAATTGTCTCATTGCCAATGTACGTCTGTGCCACAGCTTCAGTTCCCATTGCCGCCGCATTAGTGGCAACAGGGATGCCAATAGGTGCTGCCCTAGTCTTCCTGATGGCAGGTCCGGCATCAAATGTAGCAACCATCGGAGCCGTCTATCGAGCATTTGGAACAAAAAAACTACTTATATATCTTGGCACAATTATAATCGGAAGTTTACTTTGCGGATGGTTATTCAATTCAGTAATAGCCAAACAGACAGTAGGTAGCATCATGCAAGAGCATAGAATGGGTATTGCCGCCACAATTTCAGCAGTAGCATTACTGCTATTAATGTTACGCTTTGCAATTGCAGAACTAAAAGCCTGGCTAACCGATATCAAACAAGCCAAAAATAGTGCAGACTTGGAAAGTAGAACCTTTCAAGTAAAAGGAATTACCTGTCAAGGCTGTGCAGAAAAACTAAAACCTGCACTAAATGCCCTACTCGGCATTGTCTCAACTCAGGTTGATGTCGAAAAGGGCACCGTAACCGTCAAAGGCATCAAATTTGACAACAAAGCCATACTAGCCGCAATACGCAATAGCGGTTTCACCCCAACAGAATAACCCCAGTTAAACCGCCGAGAAAAAGATAGTACTCATACCGCAAACCGAATTACGCCCAACTCCGGCGTGACCTTGACAAACTACTGGCAACAAATTTTTCAGCCATGATTCTTGACGAAGCACAGCACATAAAAAATCGCACAACACAGAATTCAAAGGCTGCCAAACAGATAAAAGCAAACCATAAACTAGTTCTAACCGGAACGCCTATAGAAAACAGTGTTGCTGACCAGATAATCCATCAGCAAAAATGACCATGTTCTTTGAATTTATTAACGAAGCCATTGATGGTGGACACAGAATTCTTGTATTTAGTCAATTTGTTTCTATGCTCCACATTCTATGAGACCAACTAAAGGCAAACAATATTCCACTATGTTATTTAGACGGTTCAACCAAAGACCGAATGCAAGCAGTACACGAATTTAACAGCAATAGAGATATACCAATTTTTCTAATTAGCCTTAAAGCAGGCGGCACCGGACTAAACCTGACAGGAGCCAACATTGTTATTCACTTTGACCCTTGGTGGAATCCGGCAGTAGAAGACCAAGCAACGGACCGTGCACACCGTATCGGACAAAACGCTCAGTATATAACATCAAACTAATAACAAAAAATACCGTAGAAGAAAAAGTACTCGCCATGCAGAAAAAAAAGAAAGCTGTAATCAACGCCGCCCTAGCATCAGATCAACAGATGATGAAAAGCCTATCCTGGGACGATGTACAAGACTTGCTGAGCCTCTAACCGGAACGTCCAATATATAACGTCTTTCAGTATGTGCTTTCTCAGAGAGGCACACCCGTACAACGAAATTCCTCCCAATCTCATCCCGAATGCCTCGCTCTTCTTTAGTACTTTTCTTTCACCAGAACTCATTAATTTAGCATAATCAACAATTTTCTATCAATTTTCTATACCGAGCAAAGAGATAATATGGATCATGCGGACCAGGACATGACTCCGGATGATACTGTACAGAAAACATAGGCTCTGTTGCATGTTCTAAACCTTCAACTGTATTATCATTGAGATTTATATGGGTTACATTTACTGTTTTGGCATCAAGAGAATCCTGATCAATTGCAAAGTTATGATTTTGCGAAGTTATCTCAGCTTTACCGGTTTTTAAATCCTTTACCGGATGATTACAACCATGATGCCCGAATTTAAGGCGATATGTTTTGCCACCAACTGCCCAACCAAGAATCTGATGTCCAAGACAAATCCCCATCATCGGCACTTTGCCGAGCAATGTTTTTGCCGATTCAATGGCGTAAGTAACAGCTGCCGGATCAGCCGGCCCGTTAGACAAGAATACTCCGTCAGGCTTTAACGCAAGTACATCTTCAGCTGAAGTCTGTGCCGGAACAACAGTAACTCGCATTCCATGTTGACGTAAGCTCCGTAAAATATTCCATTTAATCCCAAAATCATACGCAACAACATGCAAATCTGCTTCTGGTAAATCTTTTTGTAATCCCCATGTACAAGTCAGAGAATCATCAGGATCCCATTCGTAAGTTTTTTCGCAAGTTACTCGTGCAGCATAATCTTGTCCATCAAGACCGCCCCACTCTTTTGCCTTTCTTACAGCATCTTCTTCATTTACGTTGCCAGAGACACTGATAAAGCCTTTCATTGTTCCTGAGTTCCGCAATATACAAGTTAATTGCCTTGTATCAATGCCGGCAAGACAAGGAATCTCAGAGCGTTTAAGTGCATCTACCAATGATTCATCAGTCCGCCAGTTGCTGGCTTCGTTCATATCGTGAACAATAAAACCGTTGGCAAAAAGTTGACGTGATTCCACATCGTCATTATTCATGCCGGTATTGCCGATCTCAGGATATGTCATAGCCACAAACTGTCCATTATATGATGGATCGGTAAGAATTTCCTGATAACCAGCCATACCAGTATTAAAGATAACTTCACCCAGCATGTCTTTTGCCGCACCAACGGAGTATCCCCTTAATATAGTGCCATCTTCCAACGCAAGAAAATCTCGTTTCTCACGTTTTTCTTTCCAGTTCCATTTAGTAATATTATCCATTAAATTATCACTCATTAGTTATTCACCCAGCCAACAGCTTCGCAGCTAGGCGGGCAAGCTATTCAATTTTCACTATTAGTTATTCACTGTTCACTATTAATTATTCTCTATATTTTATATACCGACAAATCCAATTTCGGTGAGTTCTTATGATGCTCCTGCAAACTACACACATTTACATGCTCCGACTTTCGCAATGCTTCAAGTCCATGCACCGCCGCTTTCATGCCATCAACAGTTGTAGTTACCGGAATATTTCTTATTACAGCATGAGATCTCATTTTCACTTCATCCGCACGAGGAGCCGCCCCTACTGACGGAGTATTAAGTAGCCAGCCAACGTTATTCTCTTCAATCATATCAAGAATATTTGGTCGCCCGTCAGAAATACGAAACACACCACTACTAGGAATATTGTTTTCCCTAAAAAGAGTACTGGTTCCACGAGTAGCATAAATTTTATAACCAAGATCAACTAACCTACGTGCAAGCGGTAGCACATCCATTTTATCTTCATCACGAACACTCATAAAGATGCTTCCACCAACCGGCAACTTATTACCGGCAGCCATCTGGCTTTTCAGAAACGCCATGCCGTCCGTTGAATCAATTCCCATTACCTCACCCGTAGATTTCATTTCCGGCGTTAGCACAATATCAATCCCGGGAAAACGTGCAAAAGGAAATACAGCTTCTTTCACAGAAAAGACTGACGGAGTGACCTCTTCGTTAAAGCCTAAATCTTTCAGCTTCGCTCCCGACATAACTAAGGCCGCAAGTTTTGCGAGCGGAACCCCTAATGCCTTACTGACAAATGGGATGGTTCGTGATGCACGCGGATTAACTTCAATAATAAGCACTTCATCACCCTGTACCGCATACTGAATATTCATTAACCCACACACTTCAAGTGCTTTTGCCAAATTATACGTATGTTTGCGTATTGTATCTTTTGCAACATCACTCAAATGCACAGCAGGAATCATACAGGCACTATCACCGGAATGAATACCAGCCAATTCTACATGCTCCATAATTGCACCGATAACTGAAATCTCACCGTCACAGATACAATCAACATCAACTTCCGTTGCGTTATGCAAGAAATGGTCAATTAAAACCGGTCGATCTTGCGAAACTTCTACCGCCTCATCCATATATTGACGTAGCATATCTTCGTCATAAACAATAACCATTGCTCTGCCGCCGAGAACAAATGATGGCCGCATAAGAACCGGATAACCAATCTCATCGGCTATTGTTATCGCTTCATTGACGCTTACAGCTAAACCGTTCTTCGGCTGACGTATATCAAGCCTATGTATCAACTCTTGGAAGAATTTACGATCCTCTGCCGCCTCTATACTTGCCGGCTTGGTACCGATAATATTTACGCCATTTTTCTCTAAGTCAGCCGCCAGATTCAATGGAGTCTGCCCACCAAATTGAACAATAGCACCCCAACAATTCTCATTACGATAAATATTAAGAACATCCTCCAAAGTCAGTGGCTCAAAATACAGCCTATCGCTGGTATCATAATCAGTACTTACGGTTTCAGGATTACTATTCACCATAATAGTTTCAAAACCGGCATCATGTAGAGCAAATGCGGCATGTACACAGCAATAATCAAATTCTATCCCCTGTCCTATTCTGTTAGGTCCTCCACCGAGAATCATAATTTTTTTCTTATTGCTAGGCTTACTTTCATTAACAGTAGAATATGTCGAATAAAAATATGGAGTATAGGCAACAAACTCTGCGGCACAGGTATCCACCAAGCCGTAAGAAGGTATAAGGTCAATATCTTCACGTGCTGCTCTAACAGAATCTTCTTTATCATTTAACAAGAAAGCTATCTGTCGATCTGAATAGCCAAACTCTTTTGCCTGCCTGAATAGCGGTTGATCAGCCTTCAGACCTTCAACAGACTCTACACTCTTAATATCAGATTCATAAGCGGTAAGTTCTTCAAAATGACGTAAAAACCAACGATCAATTTTCGTCAACTCAAAAACATCTTTAACTGTCCAGCCACGCAAGAATGCAGCTCTAATCGAAAAAATACGTTCTGCATGCGGTTTTAATAATGATGTTTTTAGTGCATCATCATCTAATGACTCAAAAGCCTTATCTTTACCATCAGCACCAAAACCGGCACGCCCAGTTTCAAGTGATCGCAATGCCTTTTGAAACGATTGCTTAAATGTTTTCCCTATACTCATTGCTTCACCAACAGACTTCATTTGCGTACCAAGCCTATCCTCAGCTTGTGCAAATTTTTCAAAGGTAAAACGTGGTATTTTAGTAACAACATAATCAATACTAGGTTCAAAGCAGGCAGGTGTTTCGCGGGTAATATCATTACGAAGCTCATCCAGAGTATAACCAACAGCCAGTTTTGCCGCAATTTTAGCAATCGGAAAACCTGTCGCCTTGGATGCCAACGCACTAGAGCGGGAAACACGCGGATTCATTTCAATAATAACCATGCGTCCATTATCAGGATTTAAGGCAAACTGTACATTTGACCCACCTGTTTCTACACCAATCTCACGCATAACAGCAAGAGCCGCATCACGCATAATCTGATATTCACGATCTGTTAATGTCTGGGCAGGAGCAACAGTAATGCTATCCCCTGTATGAATGCCCATCGGATCAATATTTTCAATAGAACATATTATCACGCAATTATCCTTAAAATCGCGCATAACTTCCAGTTCAAATTCCTTCCAACCTTCAATGGATTCTTCAATTAGAACTTCTGAAGTTGGACTATAGAAAAGACCTCGCTTAACAATCTTATCAAAATCATCATCATTATAAGCAATACCGCCACCAGTGCCACCTAAAGTAAAGCCGGGACGTATAACTAGCGGATAAGACCCAATTTCATCTTTTACTTTTAGAGCCTGCTCCATAGAATGTGCTGCCGCACTAACTGGCATATCAAGCCCAATTTTAACCATCGCCTTTTTAAAGAGGTCTCGATCTTCAGCCTTACGAATAACCTCCGCCTTGGCACCTATCATTTCAACGCCATGCTTAGCCAATATTCCGGCAGCAGAAAGATCTATTGCCAGATTAAGAGCTGTTTGCCCCCCCAAAGTAGGCAACAAAACATCCGGTTTCTCTTTTTTTATGATTTCTTCAATAATTTCAACGGTTAAAGGCTCAATATAGGTATGATCAGCAAATTCCGGATCAGTCATAATCGTTGCCGGATTACTATTTACCAGAATAACCTCATAACCCTCTTCTTTTAAGGCTTTACAAGCCTGAACACCAGAATAATCAAATTCACATCCTTGTCCAATCACAATCGGCCCTGAGCCGATCAACATTATTTTATTTATATCTGTACGTTTTGGCATAATTCTTTTTCTTTTTTTCGTTATAGTACCAAATTTTGGTTCTTTGTAAATTATATGTTAAAAAAAATATCAATTATTATTAGTTTCCACAATATTTATTAAAAAAACTTTCCAGATAGGATTTAAAAACCTTGTAGCGTTGGCTCTATGAGCCAAAAAAGCTTATTGCAGCCCACATTCCAGCACAAAACGTGTAGCGTTGGCTCTATGAGCCAAAAAAGCTTATTCTGCACCTCGTATTGCACACCCATCGGCTCATAGAGCCGACACTACAACTGCGTTCAGCATCCAATATCCACTCAAATCATAATCCAACATCGTCGCCCATCATCGTCAACCCTATTTTTAACATTCATAGAACTACCTTTCAGAGCAATGTAGGTGAACCGCCCTGTTTTCTTTATATGCACTGCATCGGAAATCTTCCTGCAAGGTATAACGGTAGCCCACAATATAAACCATTATCTTTAATACTAATATTCTTGGCACTCATAACCGTACGAAATGGTGGTGAATATTTTTTAGCATAAACTCGTAAACTTTTCGCCTGTGTAACCCAACCGGACTTTACTTCCAATGGCAGAATATTACCTTTGTGTTCCACCAAAAATTCAACTTCAGCACTTCCTTCACTCCACCCATACAGCTCTTTATGCCCTGCAGCAACCAACTCCTGTGCAACAAAACTCTCAGCAAAATATCCTTTATATGAACCATAGTCATAATCCATAATATTTACTGGATCCAAACCACTTATTGCACCCAATATACCAACATCAAACAGATAAAGTTTGAATATATTTTCTTTAGTATAAGCCGACAATGGAATCCTTGCACAATTAACAATCGGCACACGTATCAAAAGACCGGCAGCAAGTAGCCAATCTATTGTTCCGGCCAATCGTGCATATCTATTTATTCCAGGAACAATATCCTTAAAACGAAATCTGGAAACAGAACCATCATATTCCCGTGCCAACTGAGATGGTACATTTCGCCATACACGTTCAATATGCATAGCATTCAATTTCCCTGAATGCTTTGCAACATCAGCCAAATATGCAGTAACCAATATTTTCTGTCGCTTCCTAACTTTCTCCAAAGCCATAAACAGATTATCCCGTCCTGAAAGAAAAGTTTTAACAGCTTCCGGCATTCCCCCTACAACAAAATATAATTTAAGACATTCCCATATCCGTTCATGCACAACATCCGGCAACGGCATTTCAATTTTAGCATTGATAAAATAATCATACGCATCTTCTTCTCCCAAAGCTAAAAGAAATTCATCAAACATTAATGGAGATAAGTCCATAAAATCAATCTTACCAACAGGAAAAGAAGCTTCTCCTACATGCACTCCTAAAAGCGAACCAGCGGCACATATCGCCAATTCCGGCATTTCCTCATTAAAATACTTCAACGAAGTAAGAGCCTGTGGCACTTCCTGAATCTCATCAAAAATCACAAGATCAGATTTTTTATTAATAGAAACTTTCAATTGAAAATTAAGATCCTGAATAATTCTTTCAGGATTAAGATCTTTGGCAAACAGCTTAGAAATAGTTTCATTTCCCTCAAAATTAACATAATGTACAGCCGAAAACTGCTCACGTCCAAACTTACGCAAAGAATACGTCTTACCAACCTGCCGTGCCCCCCGTAGAATCAGCGGCTTTCTATAAACATCCGATTTCCAACGACTTAATGCCTCTTCAATTTTTCTTTTCATATCGCAATACAACCTAAAAAACACACAAACTGCAACAACAAAATGCATTTATTTTACATTTTGTTGTACCACTTTATGTCACTTTCCCTTAATATCCAGTCGTAATCCAATATCGTAAATAATAGGATTACCATATCCATTCTGCCTCTCGGAGTTAGGCAGGTACAGTAGTTACCTATCTCCGAGAGGTAACCCCAGCATATTAATAATTAGCATGTATCCCTATATGTACGTTGCCTTTAGAGAGTTTCATTCATTCGATGTTCGACTTGTCACGCCGTAGTGGGCGAAGGCGGATGTTGAATGTTCATTTCAGGATAATTTACACCGTATATTCGTTTAACGATGGCGGGCGACGATGGAGGAGGACGATTAAAACATCCAACCCCGCCTGCAACGCTGTAGCACTGCGGGCAGGTCGTAATCCAACATCGTCGTCCAACATCGTCGTCCATCATCGTCAACCCTATTTAAAACTCCAAGCGATCCCACACGCTCCCTGAGCAAGCTCAGGGAAGCGCATCCCACAACCACAACAGAGCAGAGTTGTCCAACTCTACATCTTATTTTGAGAAATCACATGCTGCCTTAACAAAATCTCTAAACAACGGATGCGGCTTAAGCGGTGTTGACTGAAATTCAGGATGAAACTGTCCGGCAATATACCACGGATGATCTTTCAGTTCTATAATCTCTACAAGATTAAGAGCCTCATTAACTCCAGAAATAATTAAGCCTGCACTCTCTAACTGCTCACGATAATCATTATTAAACTCATAACGATGCCGATGACGCTCTGATATATTTTTACGTTTATAAGCCTTTGCCGCTTTAGTCCCAGTTTTAACGGAGCAATCATAAGCACCTAACCGCATAGTTCCACCTTTTTCTGTAACGGTTTTCTGTTCTTCCATCAAGTCAATCACGCAATGCGTTGCACCTTCATCAAACTCACCACTATTCGCACCTCTAAGCTTTGCAACATTTCTCGCAAACTCCATTACGGCACACTGCATACCAAGACAAATACCGAAATAAGGAATATTATTCTTGCGTGCATAAGCAGCCGCCTTAATCATCCCCTCAATACCCCTATCCCCAAATCCACCTGGAACCAAAATACCGCTGACACCTTTAAGCAGTTTTGCCGCTCCTTTTTTTTCAACATCCTCGGCTTCCACCATCCTAACTTTAACTTTAACCTCACTGGCAATACCGGCATGTGTTAATGACTCATAAACACTTTTATAAGAATCAACTAAGCTTATATATTTACCCACAACAGCAATCTCAACTTCCCCTGCCGGATGTTCTATCAATGTTTTAACCATTTTTCGCCATTTCGTAAGATCAAGCCGGTTAACATGCATCCCCAACCGTTCAAGCACATAAACATCCAAATCCTGCTTAACCAGATCTAGCGGCACTTCATAAATACTGTTTTTAACATCTTTTTCTTCAATCACCAGATGTCTTGGCACATTACAAAATAAAGCCAACTTTTCTTTATGTTCATCTTCAAGCGAAACTTCACAACGACAAACCAACATATCAGGAATAATACCGATAGTCCTCAGAATCCCCACCGACTGTTGTGACGGCTTGGTTTTAAGCTCCCCTGCCGCCTTAATATATGGGACCAGTGTAATATGCATAAACAGACAATTTTCTGCACCTACTTCCTGACGAAACTGACGAATAGCCTCCAAAAAAGGAAGTGACTCAATATCGCCAACAGTACCGCCAATTTCAGTAATAACAATATCCACATCATCCGACGCCATCGCACGAATAGCATCTTTAATCTCATTTGTTATATGCGGAATAACTTGAACAGTCTTACCTAAATATCCGCCTTTACGCTCACGAGATATCACATTACTGTAAATGCGACCACTGGTAAAATTGCTTTCCTGAGTACAATTAACACCTGAAAAACGCTCATAATGCCCTAGGTCAAGATCTGTCTCAGCACCATCAACCGTAACATAGACTTCACCATGCTGAAATGGCGACATTGTGCCAGGGTCAACATTTAAATACGGATCAAGTTTCTGCATCTTTACGTTATATCCACGTTGCTTCATCAATAATGCAATAGAAGCCGCAGTTAGACCTTTTCCCAAAGAGGAAACAACCCCACCGGTAACAAAAATATGTTTAGACATTATATTTCCCTCTTAAAATAGCTTTTAGTTATCAATAAATTAAAAAATAACACAACAATCATGTAGTGTCAGCTCTATGAGCTGAAAAAATTACTTCTAGACCGAACTATATATAACAAAACCTTAAAAAAGTTCATTCACAGCCCTTTTATCCTTATCAACAGAATCTACGGTTTTATTTTCCTCTACCGGCATTTCCTTTTTACTAATCTTTTGCTTGGATTTTTTAAACGGAGTAGATTTTTTTACTACCTTCTTTTTTACTTTTTCTAATACCGCTTTACCACGCATGTGCGATATATCAACCGGATACTCACCCGTAAAACAAGCAGCACAAAAATCTTTTGGTTGCTCAAAAGGCATCAACAACCCCTCGACACTAAGATAGCCCAAACTATCCGCCTCAAGAAACTTACAAATATCATCAATAGAACGACCACTTGCCACAAGTTCATCATGAGTAGGAAAGTCAATACCATAAAAACACGGATGTGCTGTTGGTGGACACGTAATACGGACATGTACTTCCGTCGCCCCAGCATCTTTTAACGCCCGAACACGTCTATTAGAAGTTGTTCCGCGTATAATAGAATCATCAACCATTACAACACGCTTACCCTTAACAACTTCTTTCATAACCGCTAGCTTCATATCGACATTAGAAGAACGATCATCTTGATTCGGCATAATAAATGTACGCCCAATATAATGATTCCGCATAAAACCAAAATCCAAAGGAATTCCGCTGGCTCTAGAATAGCCCAATGCCGCAGAATTACCACTATCCGGCACCGAAATCACTATATCAGCATCAACAGGATGTTCTTTGGCTAACTGTTCTCCGTATTGAAGACGAACCGTATGAACATTTTTTCCGAAAACATTACTATCAGGCCTTGCAAAATATACCATTTCAAAAATACATTGTGAACTATTCTCTAGCTTTGATTCCGCAAATCTATGTGAACGAAAACCGTTCTTATCAACAAAAACCAACTCACCCGGCTCAACATCACGCACATACTCAGCACCAACTTGAGTTAACGCACACGTTTCACTTGAAAAAACCCAGCCATCACCAAGTCTACCAATGGACAAAGGCCTAAAGCCATTCGAATCCCGTGCAGCCATAACCCTTCCCTTATTCATAACAAGAAAAGAAAACGACCCCTTCAATTCAGCCAAAGCTCTGGCAACACGTTTGGGGCGAGTACGAAACATCGGATCAGCCAGCAAATGAACCAGCACCTCACTATCAGTACTAGTCTGAAACAATGCCCCAGCATCCTGATACATTCGCCGGAGCTTTTCAGCATTCACTAAATTACCATTATGAGCAACAGACCACAGCCCATCCACACATTCAACAACAATAGGCTGTACATTCTGGATTCGAGTAGAACCTGTTGTAGAATATCGGACATGCCCAATACCAAGTTCACCCGGCAAAGTACTCCAATCCTTACCGGCAAAAACCTCACCAACCAAGCCTTGCCCCTTAGCAGACCGCATATCCTCACAGTCGGAAACCACAATACCAGCCCCCTCCTGCCCGCGATGTTGCAAAGAAAAAAGCCCCTTATAAATAACTGCAGCTGCGTTTTTCACGCCAAAAACACCAAAAACCCCACATTCTTCCTTAGGGTGATCATCATCCAACAAAAAACTAGACATACTGATTCCAATCGAAATAAGCGCTATTCGTACAAAAATAAGTTCGTAGCACACAATATCAGAACAAAATCACCACTTCAATCGTAATATGAAAAAAGATTAAAAAAACACGTACCTCTCCCGCAGTAGAGACGAAACCAGTAACAATACCAATACAGCATTAGCAGTTGGGAAATATTGCTTCTTGAAAAAAAGGGACGACTAAAACTAGCCATACCCGCCTAAGTATGGTTAGAAAGGTGTGGAAAAACCAATCTATTTTCCTTTATCCCAATTGACAATACCATAAGCCGTATTTCCATATCTCTCGATATGCATGCGGATCCGACTGATAGGTTTATTGCCGCCACCGCCATTTATCTCGGTGCCACACTAATCACCAAAGACCGAAAACTACGTGCATCCAGAAAAATCAAAACCCTCTGGTAATATTTCATCATTGAAGTATCTCCATATAAATTGCAATTTAACAGCACAGAAAAGTAAATCAGTCCTCTGGGCTGATCACAACAACGGCACAGAACACCGTTATACGGAAAAGTGAATGACAATGATAAAAGAGGAGCCAACAAAGTCAAAAAAGAGATTGCACGCATAAAGTAATTCTACTACCATTTTTTGGTAACAATTTAATCAAAAAAATGCATTTTATGACAACACAAAAAGCCATATTAGATGATTGCAAACCAGATTATGATACCATTGTTGTAACTGTTGAAACAGCTATAGAGGCTATTGCCGAAATAGAAAAAGAACTCATGTAAATGACAGAATCATTGAAAACAAAGGAATTATATTAAAAAATATTCTGTCATAAAATGATTCTGTCATAAAAAACGGGGATTTGTAATTGCGAATGTAATGGGACTTATTGGCTCACTTACATAAATTGAGAAGTTACCATTAATCTTGGGTCCAAAGCGTTACGTAGTGCATCACCAAATAATTTAGCTGGTAAACTAACCCACAATATATTGTATCTACACCTACTCCTATTTTCTTTTAATCCAGCCTTTTCCAGCCGCCCACTGTTTATCAAATTTACTTTTGGAAGCTACAG
>CAMZLY010000049.1 GCA_947311825.1 uncultured bacterium | reverse complement strand
TACTTGCAAGCCGTATGTGCTATTATAGCCACCTTGCGCATTTGTATGCTTAGACATATCAGGACCTGTTACAGCGGCATACCAGTTAGTTGTATGACTACGATCAAACGTACCACCACCGATAGCATTAAACTGGTCAGCTGGAGGAACAACATTTTTCGCCCCATTATCAGGCAACCACATTAAGTCAACAACATGCTTTGAGATAAATTGGATTGAAAAGTCACCGCTTCCAGCTCTATGATGATTATTAAGCAATTTATAATCTAGAACTAGATTTAAAGTTGGGTTCACAACATAAGCAAAACCAGATAAGTTACCCTCAGGTGCTGTAGATCCTTGACCTGTAGTATCTACATTAGCCACATCATCAATCACAACCATACCTGCAAATGCACCAGTTCCAGCTGGGTTAGCAGGAGCTCCAAGTGCTGGCATAATTGCACCATTATTATAACCATTTGGACGACTTTTATCACCAGCTCCAGGTGCACTGGGAACACCTACATTTACTATACGACCGCCGTTACCTTGCGCATCTTGAAAAATCACATCATTTGCAGTTCCCGCACCATAGTTATCATACATAGTACAAGGCTTTGGTCCGTAGGCAACATCATCATTACCGACTCCTAGATCATTAAGTTCAACATAATCTGTTAATAAATGAACCCACTCTGTACCTTTTTGAATCCAAGTGTAATGGATTTTATCTGTAGGTAGCCCCGCATTAAAACCATTCGCACCTTGCATTTTAAAAGCAAAATACGTATCCCACGCAGAATCGTCTACAACTAGTGGTGCTAATAATGAGTCAGCCTGAGCTGTTCCCGCTGCGATTCCTGCGGTTGCAAGAAATACTGCCCCTGCTAACTGCGATTTACTAAAAATATTCATATCTTTCCCGTCTCCATAATTGAGATTAATTTAATTGTTTGTCTGTGTAACAAATTACGCCCTAGACGTATTATAACATCTTAGACCATAAAAACAATTGTTCAAGTACTTTATTTTAAAAAGTACTTAGACGTGCTCCTTTTAAGGATCGAATGTCGTTCTACTTGCACTTTGTTTTTTTAACTCAGTGAAGCAGAGAAACGAATCATTCTTTTGTCTCAAACCAAACTTGTATCTGTTTAACTTGACTTCAGTTGTAAATATACAACACTAAAACCAATAAAACAACAATATTAAAAAAATATTGTTCGCTCCCCTGCACTAACAACTAAGATCATCGTTCTTAATCAGGGTTTCTTTAAACTATTGTAATCCAACTACTACAATCCCAGTTGAGCATACTTTCTAGTAGTAAAATTTCATGCTTATAGCGTTTTAACATAAATTGATATGAATATTTATCAATTGATGCTGTGTATTTTGCTTGATGTAATATTTTCTTATGAGAACCATACTCAGCTTTCATCTTATCAGTTATTTCTAGCTCAAGAAAAGCAAATAATTCCTTTAATAAGGCTATTGGCTTATCTTGAAGATCATCATATTTTAATACCAATACTTGCTCTTTTCCAAAACAACGTAAATATTCACGAACTTGTGATGAATAAAAACCTCGATCAAGATATGAGTAAACATAATGTTGCGAAGGCAGAGCCTCTTGGCAACGCTGTGATTCTTTTATTAGTGCATTTTTAAAGCTTAGTGTTTCAGCCCCTCTATTGACTTCCATGTTCCAATGAGAAAAAGCTCTTGCAATTGGGTTTCTTAATATAATGATAATTTTCATGGCTGGATTATATTGCCAGATGCGTACCGCTGCATCTCGACAATAAAGATAGGCAGGGGTAGCCTCACCTCTTAGTCTATTATCATTGTTATGACTATTATCAAACCAAGAGTGATAATAGCCATAATCAGGCTCTGCATTTTTTGTATTTAAAAAAAACTGTTCACTATTAAAAAAGTGTACTTCTTTTTTTCTTGCCATTTGTATTTGCGGATGATCATTCAAATAGGAATGTAATGTGGTTGTGCCACTTTTTTGCGCCCCTACTAATAAAAAATTTACGCTATTAGAAGCCATTGCTTTTCCACTTATGTATTTTAATCATACTGCAATTAATAATTGTACCATTAATTATAGCCCAAAGTTTTTTATCAATTGATCTATGTCTTCCTGTTGCGGTTGTTTTGCATCTAGGTTTGTATATGCACAAGCAGCATTATAACGCTTAACGCTTTCAGCAAGACTTATATCAGGTATTTTTTTATATTGTTCGATTTGATGGTATTCATGTCCTGTACGACCTTGATTGCTCCAACTATCGCAAATATGCCCTATATCTATTGCAATACCTCCTAATTGTTTTATCCAATTGCAGTATATTTTCCCCAATGCACCCGCCCCCACTAAAAAAATAGCTCCTTTATAAGGTACTTGTAATTCGATTTTTAATGAATTAAACCGATCAGGATAATGCTCACCTTCAAGCCCACCAGGGTGTATTGCTTCCGCTGGAATCAAATATTGCTTAAGCTCTTTAATAGAAAAGGTATTTTTTATAATGTCTGCTAGTTGTGGACGACCTGTAATAAGCCCTACAAAATCTAACTTATCAAGAAGCAATCGGTAAAATAAGCCAAATTGTAAATAACGGTGTATTGCTGCATCTGTGATTATTTGAGACTCATTTAGTAGATCAAATTGAGAAATTGCTTGTGCCACATAACGATAAACATGAAATGCTTGGTATTGTTTTAAACGTGGAAGCCCCACAATATCTGCATTTTTTACCGCTTCACGAAGTTGCGTGGACAGGCTTAGCAAATCTTCTGTTTGAAAATCATCTCTTCCAAACCAAATTTGTAAACTATGGTCAAGCCCGCTAACTTCATTTGAAGTCGCTTGTTTGTTAACAAACTCAGGAAAACCTAGCAACCTCCCTTCACCATCCCCCAAGCGAATTAAAGATGCTGGCTCGCCCGCTTTCTTTTTTTGCAAAAGAAAGCCTAAAACATCAAGCACATGATGACGTTTTGAAAAATTATCGTATTGCTCTTCCATAAATATTCTTTTGTTTATCTTTACCAAAGCAATGAATAATTCATTTGCCATTCACATTATAATAGGATAAATCTGTGACTTATGATTTGATGCATTAGTGTCGATTAACCCAACTAACTATCGTACTTTGTCGGATTACGCTATCGCTAATCCGACAAAGTACGATAGTTAGTTGGGTTAATCGACACTAATGCATCAAATCATAAGTCACAGATTTATC